>JBDTWU010000090.1:0-3416 GCA_040006535.1 bacterium
CACAGAGCTATCAAAAGTTCAGACAGGGAGAACGCTTTATATTTTAGATGAACCCACAACAGGGCTTCACTTTGAAGATATTAACATGCTGCTTACAGTTCTCAACAAGCTTGTTGATAAAGGAAATTCTGTAATTGTGATCGAGCATAATTTAGATGTTATAAAATCTGCGGACTGGGTAATAGATATGGGTCCTGAAGGCGGTGAAGCTGGAGGTTATATAATTGCTGAGGGAACACCTGAAATTCTGGTAAAGAAATATTTAGATATTTCTTATACTGCACAGTTTCTTCAGAAGGAGCTGAAATAATTCACTGCCCATTCTTTAATGAGTTTATCTGAAGTCTTAATTGTCTTTCCCATGCATTATCGATCTTAATTGCTGTTTCAAAATCTTCTATTGCTTTATTATTGTCTTTCAATTCCTTGTACAGCAATCCCCTGTTATAAAAAGCAATATCATCTGCCGGATTCAGCTTTACAACCTTAGAATAATCTTTGATCGCATCACTGTACTGCTTTAGTTCCTGATAATCTGAAGCTCTGTTAAAGTATGCATCAGTATTTGATTTATCGTATCTGATCGCTTTAGAATAATCCAGAATTGCCTCAGGATATTTTAACTGCTTATCGTAGATCGTTCCTCTTTTAAAATACGCCTCTACTGATTTAGGCTTCATGCTTATTGCACAAGTCAGCTCAGATATCGCTTTATCATTATCAAAGTTAACTTCATATACAAGACCTTTGTAAAAGCAGGTTTCGTAATCAACTGATTCATTTGCCAGGATCTGGGAGAAGAGTACGTTTGCTTCATCAAACTTATCCGAATAAAAAGCTTTTTTTCCGCTTTCATAAATCTCTTTTAATGACTGCGCATTCAAAAAAGCAGAGGATAAAAAAATAAGCGCTGATATTAACAGGTACTTTATTGAGTTCATTCTTAATGTGTTTAATTTTATACAAATATACTGACAATAAATTTATAAGAAAAATAAAATAATGTCATATCAGAAGATGAAAAAAATTCAGTCATTACCATTGCAAATCCGGAAGAGAGAATGGGGGTTATTTCTTCTCAAGAACCTTTTTTAAATATTTTCCGGTGTATGAATTATTTTCCCTGATTATTTCTTCAGGTGTTCCTGCTGCAACAATATAACCGCCTTCATCTCCGCTTTCCGGACCCAGATCTATAATGTAGTCGGCGCATTTAATTACTTCAAGATTATGCTCGATTACCAGAATCGAATTCCCGTTCTTTATAAGCTCATTGAAGCATTTAAGCAATTTTGAAACATCATAATAATGCAGACCTGTTGTAGGTTCATCAAACACAAACAAGGTATGCATGCCCTCTTCCTGGAATGTCAGATGATATGCAAGCTTAACTCTCTGTGATTCACCTCCTGATAATGTAGTAGCAGACTGGCCTACTCTTAAATAACCAAGTCCTACATCATCAAGTATTTTTAGTTTTCTTACAATTTTCGTAAAAGGCTTAAAAAAATTAATTGCTTCAAAAACCGTCATCTCAAGAATCTCACTTATATTTCTGTGCATTCCTTCATTGCCTTTCAGCTTGATGTCCAGCACTTCTTTCTTAAATCTTTTTCCGGAGCACACTTCACACTCAAGAACTATATCAGCCATGAACTGCATTTCGATCTTTATTACACCGGTTCCTTCACAGGTCTCGCATCTTCCGCCCGGTACATTAAAAGAAAAATATCCTGCATATAAATTTTTCCGGCGTGCTTCGGGAGATTCCGCAAAAGTTTCCCTGATGATGTCAAATGCTTTGATATAAGTTACCGGATTGCTTCGTGATGTTTTACCGATCGGATTCTGATTGATCATTTCAATTGAATCAATACAATCCGCTCCGTCTAAAGAATCATGTTCCCCGATCTTTTCATTGTAAGAACCTTCAAGCTTCCTTTTCAGATCGCCGAATAAAATATTATTTACCAGAGTTGATTTTCCCGAGCCGCTTACTCCCGTTACGCAGACAAACATTTTCAACGGAATTTTAATGTTTATATCTTTCAGATTATTTTCCCGTGCTCCTTTTATTTTTATGAACTTTGTTCCCTTTTCAATTTTTTTTCTGGTTTCGGGAATGTTGATTTTCATTTTTCCGCTTAGATATTTTCCCGTTAAAGATTTTGTATCTTTTAAAATGTTTTCATAATTTCCCTTAAATATTATTTCACCGCCCTTCTCACCGGCAAATGGTCCCATATCAACTATCTCATCGGCTTCTTTCATCATATCACTGTCGTGCTCAACCACTAAAACAGAATTTCCAAGATCCCGCAGAGATTTCATTATGTTGATCAGCTTATAATTATCACGCGGATGAAGCCCGATCGAAGGTTCGTCCAGTACATAGACAGAACCGACAAGAGATGATCCCAGCGAAGTTGAAAGATTTATTCTTTGTGATTCGCCGCCCGAAAGTGTATTGGATAATCTGTCCAATGTAAGGTAAGTTAATCCGACATCATTAAGATATTTCAGCCGGGAAATAATTTCGTCTGAGATCCTTTCGGAAATTTTTCTTTCATAATCGCTTAACCTTAAATGTGTAAAAAATTTATAAGCTTCTTCGATCTTCATTTTAACAATATCAAAAATAGTTTTGCCGGCAATCTTAATATACATTGCTTCTTTCCTAAGACGTGCACCTCCGCATTCTCCGCAAATGGTATATGCTCTGTACCTGTTCAGCAATACCCGGTAATGAAGCTTGTAGGCAGCTTCTTTTTCAATCCTCTTGAAAAATTTGTTAATGCCGATATATCTGCCTCCGCCCTTATAAATAAATTCCCGTTGCTTTTCCGAAAGTCTGTTATATGGTAAATGAATATCTAAATCATGTTCATCTGCCTCACTGATTAAGTCAGAAAGATGAGTTGAATGTTTTGGAGTTGTGAAAACATTTATTGCTCCGTTGAAGATAGATTTCTTTTTATCTGAAATTACCAGATCCAGATCAATATCCATTGTCCTGCTGAATCCCTGACATTTAATACACGCCCCGTATGGATTGTTAAACGAAAATAATCTGGGCTGCGGCTCTTCAAATCTTATTCCGTCCCGTTCGAGATATTTATTATAATCAAGATCTTTGAATCCGGCTTCTTTGATTATTCTAACAGTTACATAACCTTCGCTCTCTCTGTATGCGAGCTCTACTGAATCATTGAAGCGCGTTACTGATTCATTATCCTTAGGATCGAACGTAAACCTGTCAATCAACACAGTTAAGTTATGTGCTCCCAAACCATTATCCTGCGGAGCTGAACCTGTTATACTAATTATCTTAGCTTCACTGATTTCATTCAGATCAATCAATTCATCTCGGAGGAGTATTCTGTAAAATCCTTTAGACTTCAGATCTGAAATTTTTA
>JBDTWU010000091.1:0-4427 GCA_040006535.1 bacterium
AAGGCGATGAAATTGTGACAAGTGCAGGATTTTTGATTGACAGTGAAAGCCAGATTCGCTCGGGAGGAAATAATATGCAGGGAATGGAAGGAATGAATATGAAAAAAGACGAAGAACCGGGTTTCAATGAAGATCAGGATATAATGAAAGATATGAAGAAGCAGAATAAATAAAATAATTTTCAAAAATTTAAAAAATAAAAAAGTCTGAATAAAGCAGACAGGAGAAAAAAAATGAAAATCTCAAATCAAAAAACATTCGTATCAATGTTGTTCTTAATTATTATTACTTCTATAATTTTTATTGCAGGATGCAACAATAAAGAACCAAAAAGTAAATCGGATGTGGAAATACAAAAAGGATCTGAAAGCACTACAAAAAAGGATTCGTCTTTAGAGCAGGTCGTTTACACATGTCCAATGCATTCGGAAATTCAGCAAAACTATCCGGGGAAATGCCCTAAATGTAAAATGGATCTTGAATCCAAGAAGGATAATAAAAATGTGATTGAAGGTGAAATTTATACCTGTGAAATGCATCCCGAAATTGAGCAGAATTATTCGGGAAAATGTCCAAAATGTGAAATGGATATGGTACTTAAGACACACAAATAAAAATGTTCAGGACATCAGTTAGATAATATCTAATTATAAAAAATAGAGTTTCAAAAAAATTTATAATCGAAAATAAAAATCACTTTTGCTGATATATAAAAAATTAAATAAAATGAATCTCAAAATGTTTAACTTCATTAAGAATACGGTGATAATTTTCCTGCTTACACTCAGCTTCTCAAGCGTAAATATATTTGCTCAGAACTGGATGCAGATACAAACTACAGGCGATCCGGCTCCAAGAGCAAATTCCTCTGCAGTATATTATTCAGCCGGTAATAAAATTATTCTTTTTGGCGGCAGGACATCCGGTAGCAACACCAATGAAGTCTGGAGTTTAGATCTCAATACTAATGACTGGCAAAATATTACACCAACATCCGGGTCAATGCCGGCACCAAGATTTACTCCAAATGCAGTTTATGATTCATTAATGAATCGCCTGATCATTTGGTCCGGTCAGGGTGCAGGATTGTACAATGATGTATGGGCATTCAGCCTTAGCAATAATTCCTGGCAGGAGCTATGGCCGGACGGCAATGTACCCGGAGCTCCGCTTAAAAGATACGGGACTGCTGCCATCTTTGATCCTGTAAACAGGAGAGTGGTAAATTTCGCGGGCTTCACTACCAGCGGAAGATTTGAAGACACATGGTATTTTCAGGTGGACAGCATGAAATGGACCGAGCGCACAAATTCTTTTCACCCGGAATTGAGATGCCTCCATTCTGCTTACATTACATCTGATAAAAACAAGATGATCATATATGGAGGGCAGCATAACGGAGCATTGAATGACATATGGTCACTAAATTTAAATTCATTTGAATGGACCAACTTATCTCCGGTTGTAAATCCGGAAGGAAGATGGTTTAGTCCTGTCATAAATACAAATTCAAATAACGCTGTAATTTTCGGTGGACAGAACTCTCAATCAGTTTTGGGGGACCTCTGGAAGTTTTCGCTTGAATTTATGAAATGGGATTCAGTTCACCAGGGGTCAGTAAAACCAACCGCTCGCTGGGGTCATACCTCAGTTTATATTCCGGCTTCAGATAAAATGATAATCTTTGGCGGGGCGGATACCGGATATAAAAACGATACATGGATGTTTACAAATATCGGTTCGGTCGGAATAAATAATATTTCAGCATCTGTTCCGAAAAATTTCACTCTTCATCAAAATTATCCAAACCCGTTTAACCCGAAGACTATCATTAAATATCAGTTGTCCATATTCAATTTCGTTTCATTAAAAATATATGATGTTTTAGGAAACGAGATAGCAACTTTAGTAAATGAAAAACAAAATGCCGGAAGCTATGAAGTTCAGTTCGATGGAAATAATTTATCAAGCGGGATTTATTTTTATAAAATACAAACCGATGGTGTTAGTGAAGTAAAAAAAATGATGTTAATTAAATAATGATTATATAAATCAAAATTATGATAGAGCGAATCATTGACTTCTCGGTTAACAACAGATTCATAATACTTATTATCTATCTGGGCATTGTTGGCTATGGTATCTATTCAATGCTCAATACACCTGTTGATGCGATTCCTGATCTTTCTGAGAATCAGGTTATTATCTGGACCGAATGGTTGGGGAGAAGTCCGCAAATTGTTGAAGACCAGATAACTTATCCTTTGACTACAACACTTCAGGGAATGCCGAAGGTTAAGGCAGTGCGAAGCCAGTCAATGTTCGGGATGAGTTTTATTTATGTGATCTTTGAAGACAACACCGACATATATTGGGCAAGAAGCAGAGTACTGGAAAAACTTTCACAGGTACAATCATCATTGCCTGAAGGTATAAAGCCTGTGATAGGACCGGATGGTACAGGTGTCGGACATATATTCTGGTATTATTTAAAGAGTGATAAATACGACCTTGGCGAATTGCGAGCTTTACAAGACTATTATTTTAAACTGGGTCTGCAGTCTGTAGAAGGTGTTGCTGAAGTTGCATCCGTCGGAGGATTTATAAAGCAATATCAAATTGATGTTGACCCAAACCGGATTTCAGCTTATGGATTAAGTGTCAGTGATATTTCAGCCGCAGTTCAGAGAAGCAATAAGGATGTCGGAGGAAGAAACATAGAATCATCAGACATTGAATATTTTGTAAGAGGCAAAGGATATATAAATAACATAAGCGACATAGAGGAAATAACATTGATGACCGGGCAGAATGGCATTCCTGTCAGGATAAAAGATATCGGTGCCGTTCAGATCGGCGGTGATATAAGAAGAGGGCTTATTGATTTGAATGGTCAGGGTGAGGTGGTAGGCGGAATAATTGTCATGCGTTACGGAGAGAATGCTAAAACCGTTATTGACAGGATTAAGAAGAAAATAACAGAGCTCGAAAAAGGTTTACCGGAGGGAGTAAGCATTGATGTTGCTTATGACAGGAGTAATTTAATTTCCAGAGCCATCGCAACTTTACGCGATGCAATTATTGAAGAATCAATAATCGTAAGTCTGATTGTTCTTATATTTCTTTTCCATTTCCGAAGTGCTGCGAGAATACTGATTGAAATTCCTGTAGCTTTACTGATCTCCTTTATACTAATGCGTCAGTTTGGAATTACATCCAACATTATGAGTCTCGGAGGGCTCATTATCTCAATCGGGATTCTTGTGGATGCATCCATTATAATGGTGGAAAATGCTTACAGAAATCTGGCAATAGCTCAGGAAAAGGGATTAAAAATTGATTATAAAGAAATCTCTGCAAGGTCAGCGAAGCAGGTAGGAAGAGCAATATTTTTTTCAGAAGCAATAATTATAGTTTCTTTTCTTCCTGTGTTTATGCTTGAAGGACAGGAAGGGAAATTATTTCATCCGCTTGCATTTACAAAAACATTTGCAATTGCAGGCTCGGCTTTGATAACCATTACTCTAGTCCCGGTGCTGATGACCTTATTTATGCGCGGAAAATTTTACAAAGAAGAAAAAAATCCTGTGACAAGATTTTTCAATAAGCTTTATGATCCTGTTTTGAGAGCAGCTTTAAAATACAGGAAGACCACACTTGCAATTAATTTAGCAGCCCTGTTAATCACAATCCCTCTTATAATGAACACGGGAAGTGAATTTATGCCGCCGCTTGACGAAGGAAGCTTGCTCTTTATGCCGATAATGCTTCCTAATATTTCCATAACAGAAGCTAAAAGAATTGTACAGACGCAAGACGTGATCATTAAAAGCTTTCCTGAAGTAGAAACTGTTCTTGGAAAAGTTGGCAGAGCAGAAACCCCTACCGATCCTGCACCTGTAAGCATGATTGAAACTATAATTATTTTGAAAGATAAATCGCAATGGAGAGAAGGAATTACAAAAGCGGAAATTGTAAAAGAGTTAAATTCAAAATTACAAATACCAGGAGTGAGCAATGGATGGACTCAGCCTATCATCAATAGGATCAATATGCTTTCAACAGGAATAAGAACGGATCTTGGAATTAAAATTTTCGGAGATAATCTTGATACGCTCGAACGGCTTGCAATAGATGCGGAGAACATTGTAAAAAGAATTCCCGGTTCTGCGGACGTCTATGCAGAGCGGACGCAAGGCGGGTCATATATTGATATAGATATTAAGCGTGATGCTATTTCACGGTATGGATTAAATGTGGGTGATGTTCAGGATGTAATTGAAACTGCAATAGGAGGAGAAAATATTTCGAAGACAGTGGAAGGGAGAAGAAGGTTTCCTATCAGAGTAAGATATATGAAAGATTATCGATTAGATATTGAAGCATTAAAAAAAGTTTGGGTAAGTGTTTCAAACGGTTCAATTAAT
>JBDTWU010000092.1:0-9608 GCA_040006535.1 bacterium
GTGTGACGTCTACTACATTGACAAACAATCAGAGACCAATAATGAGAAATCAGGTTAACATGAATGGCATAGGTTTGGACAATGGTACATACTGGATAGACTATGCCGCCAGTGGTAGTCTTGCTTCAGGACCATGGAATCCGGAGAGAACCATTCCCGGAATGCCTATAACCGGGAATGCACAGCAAAGATTAGGAACAACATTCACTTTTCTGCCTGCTGTGGATGCAACTAATCCACAGGGAGTTCCATTTATAATTTACGGAACCACCGGTCCATTACCTGTGGAACTGTCTTCATTCAGTTCCATTATAAGCGGCAGAAATATCACTCTTAACTGGACAACAGCTTCAGAGGTAAACAATGCTAAATTTGAAATCGAAAGAAGTGTCAATAGCAGCTGGACAAAAATCGGTGAAGTACAAGGAAACGGAACATCAACTACTCCGAAAAGCTATTCATTTTCAGACAATAATTTAAGCAATAATACATACAATTACAGATTAAAACAAATTGATTTCAACGGAAACTTTGAATATTTTAATTTATCAAATGAAGTTGTGATAGGAATTCCGAGCGCATTTGAATTAGCTCAGAATTATCCTAATCCATTCAATCCGTCAACAAAAATTGCATACTCAATTCCATTTGACGGTAATGTCAGCTTAACGGTTTATGACGCAATGGGTAAAGAAATAACCAGATTAGTTGATAACAATCAGACTGCAGGATATTACAGTATTGATTTCAATGCATCTAATTTCGCAAGTGGAATTTATTATTACAGCATCAATGTAAACGGTCAAAGTAATTTTGCCGATACAAAGAAAATGCTGCTGGTAAAATAAATTATTCGAAAGTAGCATTAAAGTTGTTCATTTTAAAACCCTGTTCATTAAATTGAGCAGGGTTTTAAATTTTTAAGAAGAACCTCGGCTAAAGTCAATTGCAAAGATTTTTATCATTCTTACAATTCTTATAAATCAAACCAATCATATAATTTTTTAATAATTATACAAATCTACCGGTCATAACTTTAATCCATATTGAGGAGGTTTGAAAGAGGCGTTCTATTTTTAAAAAAAATTACTAAAATTTATTCCGACAGAAGAGCCGTGAAAACATGAATTTGACATTTAAATACTTAATTGTAATAAGTATATTAACAAAACTTCAATGATTGAATATAATCTTAATTACGGGCGGACCTTCATCGGAAAGAGAAGTTTCCCTCGCATCCAGTAAAAGTATTTTAACAGCTTTAAGAGATCTTGGAAATAATGTAACTGTAATTGATCCTATTTATGGAAATGAGCTTATAAGTGAGGATGTAATCTTCAAAAGTTGTGTAAGTAAAGATTCACCTTCGATTGAAGAATTGAAAGAGATAAAGAGGTCTGCTGACAGAAAAATTCTTGAATGCGTGAATTCGGATTTGTTTGACAATATTGATCTTGCTTTTCTTGGTGTGCATGGTAAATTTGGAGAGGATGGAAAAATTCAGACTTTGCTTGAACTGCGGGGAATAAAATATACAGGTTCTGATGTCTTTTCTTCCGCACTCGCAATGGATAAGCATATTTCAAAAATTATTCTGAATTCCGCAGGGATCAAAACACCTGAAAGCATTGTATTGACAGACTCTGCACGTATTGATTATGAGTTACTGAATAAAATTATATTAGATTCAACAGGCTATCCCTGTGTGGTAAAGCCAAACGACGAAGGAAGCACTGTAGGTCTTTCAATAGTAAAAGCTGATGTTGAAGATGTTCAGCTGCAGAGATCAATAGATCTGGCATTTATGTATTCAGATAAGGTATTAATTGAACAATTTATCAAAGGCAGGGAACTCACTGTACCTGTGATTGGTGAGGAAACATTTCCGGTAATAGAAATCCGGCCTAAAGGAGGATTTTACGATTATGAACATAAATATACAAAAGGAATGACAGAATATTTCTGTCCCGCAGATATTCATCCGGATATCGGGCAGGAAGTAAAGGCTGAGGCAATGACTGCTCACAGATCTTTAGGATGTTCGGTCTATTCCAGAGTTGATTTTATACTGGATGATAAGAATGAGATTTATTGCCTTGAAGTCAATACTCTTCCGGGAATGACCGAAACCTCACTTGTGCCAAAGTCTGCAGCGGCTAATGGAATGGACTTCACACGACTGATAGAAAAATTAATAGAATTATCTTTACAAAAAAACTGAATGAATTCATCAAGCCATAAAAACAGCTTGCTGAAAATACCGGCAAGATTTATTAAATATAATCTTAAACTATTTTTCGCAGTAATTTTTTTTATTGGATTGATTTCTCTTGCAGTTTTCGGGAATAAGGGAATTATTCAAAGATTCCGGCTTGAGTCGGAAAAGAAAGAGCTTGAAAAACAATTAGAAGCGGAGAGTAAAAAATCAAGTGACCTTCGCAAAGAAATTGAAGAGCTGAAAACCTCAGATGAAAAAATGGAAACTCTAGCGCGGGAAAAATATGGTATGACTAAAGACGGAGAAAAAATTTACAAAGTAATTGTCGACAGTACTAAATGAAATGCTCCGGTTAATTTCATCACAACCTTTAAGTAATAAATTTTCATTATCAAATAGGTGTAAACTTTGAAAAGGATAGTATCCGGAATCAAACCTACAGGTGATCTAACAATCGGAAATTATTTAGGAGCAATGAGAATATGGGCTGAGAATCAGCATACCGAAGGCTGCGAGAATTTTTTCTTTATAGCTAACCTTCATGCACTTACAGCTAAACAAGACCCGGAATTGCTTAAGAAAAGAACCATTGATGTAGTAGCCTGGCTCCTTACAGTGGGAGTGGATCCGAATACGTCGGTAATATTTGTACAATCAATGATCCCTGCTCACAGTGAAATTTGCTGGATTTTAAATAACTATGTGACCATGGGTGAGCTTGCAAAGATGACTCAGTACAAAGATAAAGCCCTGAAGTCGGGTAAAGAAGGACAGTTCATGGGAATATTTGATTATCCTGTGCTGATGGCTGGTGATATTTTGCTTTACGATGCAGATGAAGTACCGGTTGGAAAAGATCAGTCGCAGCATGTTGAATTATCCAGAACTATTGCGGAGAGATTCAACAACAGGCATGGAGAAACTTTTAAAATTCCCAAAGCTGTATTATCCAAGACAACGGCAAAAATCATGTCATTAAATGATCCCGGGAAAAAGATGAGCAAGAGTGAATCTGCGGAGAGCTACATAACTTTAGATGAAAAGCCTGCATCGATCATCAAAAAATTTAAGAGAGCTGTAACAGATTCTGATAACAATATTAAATTCAGGGAAGATAGTCCGGCGATAAATAATTTATTAACTATTTATTCCGAATTCGCGGGAAAATCAGTCAGGTATATTGAAAACGATTATGATGGAAAAGGTTATGGCAAATTCAAGACTGATCTGGGTGAGATTGTAGCTGCTAAGCTTGAAGAGCTTCAAAGAAAATTTTCGGATATCAGGAGCGATGAAGCAAGACTGAACACCATCATTAGCGAGGGAAACAAAAATGCGGGTGCTATTGCAAATGAAAAAATCAATCTTGTAAAGGAACGGCTGGGATTAATTTAATTATTTTTTATTATATTTTATACTAACCTTAATTGTTTTTATTGTTTTTGAAAAATATTCTACTTAATAATAAATTAATAATAATAATATCAGAAAAGCAGAACTGAATAAAAATTGACAGAACCTTCTCCGAAAGATAAAATTAAACAGGATGAATTAAAAGCAGGCGGAGACATTCCGGAGCACGTAGCAATAATCATGGATGGAAATGGCCGGTGGGCGAAGTCAAAAGGTTTATCGCGTGTATTCGGTCACAATGAAGGTGTTAATTCAGCAAGAGATATTGTAGAAGCATCGGGTCAGCTGGGTATAAAGTATCTTACCCTTTACACTTTTTCCACAGAAAACTGGAAGAGACCACGAAATGAGATTACACTTCTCATGAAACTATTAATCCGTTCCATCCGTGATGAGACGGACAGGCTTCATCAGAATGATGTAAAGCTTATAGCTACCGGTGACCTTGAGGATCTTCCGCAGAAAGTAATGACAGAGCTTAATGAAGCAATGCGCAAAACACAAGACAATAAGCTTATGACTTTGAATCTTGCATTGAGTTACAGCGGCCGATGGGATATATTAAATGCAGTTAAACAGATTTTAAAGGAACAAAATAAATCCAAATTGGATTTAGAAACTTTAAACGATAAATGGTTTTCAAAATATCTTGCTACAGGTAATATACCTGATCCTGATCTTTTGATCAGGACCGGCGGCGAGTTCAGAATAAGCAACTTCATGTTATGGCAGCTGGCTTACAGTGAAATTCACATTGATAACAATTACTGGCCTGATTTTAAAAGAACACAATATTACAAAGCTTTATTTGAGTATCAAAAAAGGGAAAGAAGATTCGGATTGGTAAGCGAACAATTAAACAAGAAAACAGACAATTAAAAAAATGCAGAGAATAATAAGACTGAAAGTTTTAACCCTCTTAATATTTACATTTATAACAGGCAGTAATTTATTTTCCCAGAATGAAGGAGCAACTACCTACAGAATTGCCAGCATAAATACAAAAGGCAACCGCAATTATGAATCGGGAACAGTGGTATCTTATTCAGGTCTTAGTGTGGGTCAGGAGATCACAATACCGTCTGATGAGTCCAGAGACGCACTGAACCGTTTGTGGAATATCGGAATTTTTTCTGATGTAAAAATTTACATTGATAAAAAATTCGGTAATGATGTATATCTTATAATTCAGGTTGAAGAGCTGCCGAGGGTAGAAAAGATTGAGATCTCCGGCAATGATGAGTACTCGGATAATGATCTGAAAGAAAAGATCAATCTTGTATCGGGTGAAGTAATTTCAGAGCAAAAGCTTCAGGATATAAAATACAATCTTGAAAAGTATTATGCAGATGAAGGTTACGGTCTTGCTAAGGTATCTGTTGACAAACTCGTATCGGCAAATAACGAAGCCAGGATAAGAGTAAAGATCAACGAAGGTGAAAAGCTTACTGTAAATAAGATTGTATTTGAAGGAAACAGAAATATTTCTTCAGGTGATCTCAAAGGAGCAATGAATGAAACGACTGAAAAAGTTTGGTGGAAATTTTGGGATGGAGCAACATTCGATAAGAAGAAATATGATCAAGATAAAATTTTAATTCAAAATTATTACAAAGAAAAAGGATATAAGGATGCTGTTATAGTCGGAGATACTCTCAAAATTTTATCTTCAAAGGAGGATGTTGTAATTAAGATCAGGGTAGATGAAGGTAGAAAATATTTTGTGAATAATATAAAATTTGAAGGCAACAAAATATTTGATTCAGACATACTGAAATCCCGTCTGGCTCTGAAAAAAGGAGATATTTATAATACAAAGAAGGTGCAGGAAAATTTATATGGAAATGAAGTTGAAACAGATATCAGTTCGTTATATTTAGATAAAGGTTATCTTGCATTTAATGCGGACATTGAAGAAGTTCCTGCCGGAGACAACAAAGTGGATCTTAAGATAAAGCTCAACGAAGGAAATCAATTTAAATTTGGTCTTGTAGGTTTTGACGGAAACGATAAAACGAAAGATAAAGTATTGCGACGGGAGCTCTACACATTCCCGGGTGATTACTTTAGTAAAAGCAGCATTAAAAGAAGTATGCAGCAGCTGTCGGGTTTAAATTACTTCAATCCGGAAAAGCTCACGCAGGATATATCACTCCACAATGACAGCACGGTAAATATTAAATATCTTGTTGAAGAAAAATCTTCAGACCAGTTCAACGCTTCTATAGGTTACAGCGGAAGCTATGGAATAACGGGTTCCCTTGGATTAACCTTTAATAATTTTGATATTACTCAGCCCTTAAAGGGAGGTGCAGGCCAGGTATTATCTTTCAACTGGACTTTTGGAACAGGCGGGACATACAGAACATTTGATCTTGGTTTCCAGGAGCCGTGGTTTTATAATACGCCAACACAGTTTGGATTTAACATTTTCGATACCCGCCAAAATTACTCCAATCTTGATCTGAAAGAAACAGGTGCTTCAATAAATCTTGGAAGAAGATTTAAATTTCCCGACGATTATTTCAGAGGGGACTGGACTGCAAAATTCCAGAGAACCAATGTTATAAACGGAGATGATTATTATCAGGAGGGTATCAGAAGCCAGTTTAGCATCAGGCAGGTAATTTCCAGGTCATCAGTATTCGAGCCGGTATTCCCCACAGCGGGTACACGGGTTTCAAACTCAACCGAATTATCCGGGGGACCATTCCTGCCCGGTACAGTAGAATTCATCAAGAATATTTTTTCAACCGAAACATTTACTCCAATGACACTGAACCGGAAGTTAGTTTTATATTCCAATTTTCAGTTTTCATTTGTAAATTCATTTGCTAAAGATAAATATCTGCCGCCTACAGAAACATTTTACATGGGGGGAAACGGGCTTGCATTCAATACAATCTCACTCAGAGGTTATGAAGACAGAAGTATTGGTCCGAAAAATCCTTCCGGTAATCCAATCGGAGGAAGAGTGGCAGCTAAATACGGAGTAGAGCTGAGATATTCTTTGTCCCAGGATCCGCTTCCTATTTTCATTCTTGCATTTGCTGAAGCAGGAAATGTCTGGGCAGATATTAACAAGACCGATCCATTTGATCTTAAAAGATCAGTAGGCCTCGGAACGCGGCTTATTTTACCGGCAGTTGGTCTTGTTGGTTTTGACTTCGGTTATGGATTTGACAGAAGATTTGTGGACGGACAGGCACCAAAGTGGCAATTTCATTTTCAATTCGGTAAAGGATTTTAAAAAATAATATAAAAATAAATAAACTATAAGGAGAACATTTTTGAAAACAAGTTATGTGAAATATTTTTTTGTTATCATTGCAGTCATCAGCTCATTCCTTTTTAAAGATTCCATAGCACAGGTTAAGCTTGGATATGTTGACAGTGAAACGATCTTAAAACAATTACCTGAGGCGCAAAAAGTACAGACTGAACTTGAGGGATTGCAGAAACAATATCTCGATACTATACAAACGAGAGAAACCGATCTTAAAGCAAAAGCAGAAACTTTCAAAACCAAATATGATGATGCGCAAAAGCGTGTTGAATCAGGAGCGATCAAATCCGAATCTGAAATGAAATCATTACAGGATGAAATGTCAGTAATGCAACAGGAGATTCAGTATCTGGGCGAAGGTCTCGATTCTTATAAGCAAAATGTTCAGTCATTGCTTTTACAAAGACAATCCGAGCTTTTCAAGCCGGTAAAGGAAAAGATCACAAAAACAATCGAAGAAGTGGCAAAAGTTCTGAAAATAAATTTTGTTTTTGACAGGGCTGATGGCTCATTGCTTTACGGAGATAAAGAGTTTGATATAACATTCAAAGTTCTTGATAAGCTGAAATAAGAAATATATTGTAATTCAAAATCAGATGGTTGCCTGCTGGCTTTTGCCGGCAGGCATTTTAAATATTAAACTAAAGCACTCATGAATATCATAAATAAATCCATAGTTGTATTTTGTTCAGCTTTTGTTTTTTTTAATTTCATCCCTGATGTTTTTTCTCAAACCAAGGTCGGGTATATTGATTCGAAAAAAATACTTGAATCAATGCAGGATTCACGCGATGCCAAACTAAGGCTGGACAACCTTGTAGATCAGTGGCAGAAAGATTTGAAGTCCCTGCAGGATAGTCTAAAGCTGGTAAAAGATGATTTTGAAAAGAAAAAGCTTATTCTGACTGACGAATTAAAAAAAGAAACAGAAATCCGGATCGCCGGTCTTGAAACTTCGGTTACTAATTTTAAAGTTCAGAAATTCGGAGAGGGCGGTGAATATTTCCAGAAGCAAACAGATTTTATGAAACCGGTTCAGGACAGAATTTTTAAAGCAATAGAATCAATCGCCAAGGACGGAGGATATGATTATGTATTTGACAGGAGTAGTGATATATTACTTTTATTTGTAAATGAAAATTATGATCTCACTTTAAAAGTAATAAAAGAAATTGAAGGTAATAAATGAAGCTTGAAGAAATTGCTTTGCTTCTGAACGGAAAGACCGAGGGAGATAATGATACCGAAATTACAGGTGTCGGTAAAATTGAATCAGCAAAAAAAAATGAGATAACTTTTATTTCCAATCCCCAGTACGATAAATTCTATTACACGACTAACGCCGGTGCAGTAATAATTTCAAATGATTTTGAAATAAAAAAAACCAGAGTTGACGTTTCAATAATAAGAGTTGATGATCCTTATCTTTCTTTTCTTAAACTGCTGGAGATATTTGAAGTTGGTGAAGATGACAACCCTTCGGGAATTTCGGAATTCAGCTCTGTCGGCATCAACACCGATATCGGAGAAAATGCTTTCATTGGTAATTTTGTGAATGTTGGAAAGAATTGCAAGATCGGCAGCGGCACTAAAATTTATTCAAATTGTTCCTTAGAAAACGAGGTAATTATCGGTAATAACTGCATTATATATCCAAATGTTTCCATTTATAAAGGGTGCATTATCAAAAACAATGTGATCATTCACTCCGGAACCGTCATAGGATCTGACGGATTTGGATTTGTTAAGAATGAAGACGGAACTTACAAAAAAATTCCTCAGACCGGGATAGTAATTATTGAGGATGACGTTGAGATCGGATCGAACTGCAGTATTGACAGAGCTACTATAGGTGAAACGAGAATTGAAAGAGGAGTCAAGCTTGATAATCATATTATGATTGCTCATAATGTAGAAATAGGGGAAAACACAGTAATAGCAGCACAAGTTGGTATTGCCGGTTCAACAAAGATCGGAAAGAGATGCATGATTGGGGGACAATCAGGGATTGTAGGACATCTTACCATTTGCGATGACGTAATAATCGGGGCAGCAGTGGGTGTGTCAAAATCAATTTATAAACCGGGAATTTATACAGGTTACCGCGCAAAGCCTCACAGAGAAGATATAAAGATGGAGGTTGGAATACGAAATCTAAGCAAGATTGAAGAAAGAATCGATCAACTGGAAAAGAAGCTTTCAAAATAAAATAATATTTTATTATGTTAGAAAAGCAGCAGACTATAAAAAAAGAAATTACTCTTTCCGGAGTTGGACTTCATACCGGAAACAAATCCAATATGACATTCAAGCCGGCACCGGAAAATTATGGAGTGAAGTTCCGGAGAATAGATCTGCCTAATTCACCGGAAATACCTGCGGACATTGACCACGTTATTGACATATCAAGGGGTACAACTATTGCTAAGGACGGAGCAGAAGTTCATACTGTAGAGCATGTCCTGGCAAGTATAATGGGATGTGAAATAGACAATATAATTGTAGAGCTTGATTCAAACGAACCACCTATTATGGATGGAAGCGCTAAGGATTATGTTGATACACTTAAAAGGGCGGAAATCGTTGAACAGGATGCAAAGCGTGATTATCTTGTAATAGAAGACACTGTACATTACCAGGATGAAAAAAATAATGTTGACATTGTTGCCCTGCCATTGAAAGATGATTTCA
>JBDTWU010000093.1:0-2588 GCA_040006535.1 bacterium
ATGTTTGATAATCTTCTTTAAATAACGCCATTAATATGATATCGGAATACTTCCGGGAATGTCAGCCTGATTCTTGATTGAAGCCAAAAGCTCCTGACCTCCAAGAGTGCTGCCTCTGGTATCAAGAAGCTCATTGTAGAATTCCAGATTGCAATATGGACATGCCCCTATTTTATTTGATAAAAGTATAATGACCATAACGGTGATAATACATCCAAACATCTTATTAAAGTTTGACGGAAAGTTTTTTAAATACTTCATCTTATTCATTTTAATATTTTGAGAAAACTTTTGAGATAACTTATGTGATACAGATTTATTCGGCTATGATAAAGATCAAAGAATTATATGATATATATCATACTTTTCAGGCTTTAGTATAAATGACACAAATTTATCTCTTCTTCTGCACCAACACCAAACAAAAACTGTATATGGCTTTGACATTTACCTGATCTTTAAATGAATATTATATTCTGACTGAAAATTTAATTTTTAAAATTATGAAATGCAATTTGAACAGAATAAAATTCACTTTGAATTAAAAATACAAAAAGACCTGCCGAAATTAAAAATTGATGTGAATAAAATATCATGGGTAATTATAAATCTGCTGAACAATGCAGTACGTTACTCTAAGCAGGAAGGTGAAATTAAATTCATTGTAGCCAGGAAGAATAATTTTATCAGAATTATAATTAAGGATAGCGGAGTCGTATCAAACCGGAACATGTAAAGCCCGTATAAAGGAGTAGGATTTTGGACTGGTGATCGCCAAGGAATTAATTTAAAGCTCATAAAGGGATGATCTTCGTAAAGAGCGAATATGGAAAAGGCAGCGAATTTATATTTACTTGCCATATGAGAAATTAATTATTTGAATCTTATAACTTTCAACAACGTTCAGAGTATAAGGAAATAAAGCTTACTAATTAAATCACATCGAAAAAAAACTTTTTTACAATTCTCTTAGCAATTTCCTGTACTATTATTAAGTAAGAATAAGAACAAGACTTTATCTTTTGAATGACTTACAATAGCTTATTTTAATAGTTAAGTTTAAATTAATAAAATTAAATAATAAGAAAAAATGGAGTGCTTTTTACTTTTTTAATCAGTAAAAAAGAAAGGAATAATATGCAAAATCAGAATGCAGAACTTGGGACAGGTTCAAAAGACAGAAATAATATCTTATGGGTAGATGATGAAATAGAATCACTCAAATCCAATATCATGTTTCTGAAACAAAAAGGCTATAACGTCAGTGAAGCTACGAATGGTGAGGACGGTGTTAACTTAATTAAAGCAAATGAATTTGATCTGGTTTTTTTGGATGAGATGATGACCGGAATGGGCGGGCTGCAGACATTGATCGAGATCAAAGATCTGAAACCCAGCCTTCCTGTTGTGATGGTTACGAAGAATGAAACGGAAAGCTTGATGGAAGATGCTATTGGAAATAAAATTTCTGATTATCTTATAAAGCCTGTTAATCCAACTCAGCTATTGCTCGTGTGTAAAAAAATGCTCGAGTCTAAGAGATTAAAAGGAAGCCAGGTTTCCAAAGATTATATACAGGAGTTTAATAATATTTCCATGTCAATGATGGAAAATCCCGGCTGGGAAGAGTGGATAGACATTCATCTTAAAATGACACAATGGGAGATTGAGCTTGATGAGCACCCTAATCTTGGATTAAAGCAGACTATTCTTGATCAGAAAAGGGATTCCAATACTGAGTTTTCAAAATATGTAGAAAAAAATTATCTCAACTGGGTAAATTCAAAGACCAATAAACCATTGCTTTCGAATGAAGTCGTTGACAAATTTGTAATTCCGGAACTTGACAGCAACAAGTCAGTTTTTCTTTTTGTAATAGACTGTATGAGGATGGATCAATGGATGGTAATGGAAAAATATTTATATGATTATTTTAAAATCAGCAAGTCTTACCATTATTCAATTTTACCGACAGCAACACCATACAGCAGAAACGCAATATTCTCCGGACTGTTTCCTTCCGAGATTGAGGAGCATTATCCGGAGCTCTGGAAAAAAAATGATGATGATGAAAACAGTAAGAACAATTATGAAAGAGAATTTTTGATAAAGCTTCTTGAAAGAAGAAGGATCAAATTAAGGAATGAAGTAAAATATACCAAGATAATGGATTCAAATTTCGGCCGGGGAATTGAAAATAAAATAATGTCTTATTGTCAGAATCATCTTAACGCAATTGTTATAAATTTTGTGGACATGATCGCGCATTCAAGAAGCGACAATGCAATTTTAAAAGAGATCGCTCCTGATGAATCTGCATACCGTTCGCTTACAGCATCATGGTTTGAGCATTCATCTTTTTTTGGTATGCTTAGACAGCTGTCGACAAGGCAGGATGTTAAGATTATCATAACTACCGATCATGGAAGCATTAGATGCCTGCATGGGGTGAAAGCGATGGGAGATAAGGAGACTTCAACTAATCTCAGATACAAATGCGGCAGGAATGTGAAAGCAGATTCGAGGCATGCTATCTTTGTCAGAAACCCGAAGGAATTCAGATTGCCAAAGAGGAACGGAGTAGTAAA
>JBDTWU010000094.1:0-5670 GCA_040006535.1 bacterium
TCGTATTGACAACCGAACTCTGATAAGTATTATATGTAAAGAAATCCACATCAATCGCAACCTTTGCAACTAAAAATGTTGTAGTCGCCATGTCTTTATGCTCATTATTCAGCTCCTTAATTTTATTTACAATTTCATCAGGCACTCCAAACTTATCAGATCCGCATTTGAAATCTCTTTTAAATTTTATTCTGCTCTCCCGGTATATAATAAAATCTTCAGTGTCTGTATTATTTTTATCTTTCAAAGCTCCCAATACATATGTGTCATTGTCATATTGTATCACCCCTACAATTTTCCCTTCATAAAATGATATTGAAACCATTGAATTTTCATTGCCGGAAATTTTTCCCCGGTAAGATAAAATTACATTTCTCAGGTCAAGAACTTTTTCACCCACGGCAGATCTTTCTAATATTTTGGCGTCAGGAGTGAGTATCTCAAATCTTTCCAGGTCAGCATAAATTTTCAGATCGGTAGAAAGAGGAATGGTCAATGTAATCTTATTATTTTTCTGATCAAACAAAGAATTATATAAATTCCTGTTTATATTAAGAATAACTGCATCATCCACTGATTTTTTATATTCTTCATTATTGTTAAGTGTCTTCGCCTGATTTACATTAAAGACGTTAATACAATTATCCTGGGAATAAGCCGTATTAATTATTAAAAGCATTAATGAGAATATTATGGATTTCATAAATTTATTGTAAAAAGATTAAAATAAAAAAAGTAGGAATTATATTAATTCCTACCCTTAATTTGAATTGAATTGAATTGAAAATTAAACAGTTCAAAGAAATTTACTGCATGTTCGGATCAATATCACATGTAAAATTCAAATTTGTCTGAGGTATTTCAGGATCATTTGAAAAAACGACAATATGTTTTTCCTGATGTCCGGTACGTCCCTGAGTATTAAATGTAATTTTAATTTCTCCGCTTTCACCTTTTGCATATTCATTCTTCCCGTCAGTAGTAGCTCCGGTGCAGCCGCATGACGGCTGAACTTTTTCAATAATTAAAGGTGATTTTCCTTTATTCGTAAATTTGTAAGTGTATTCGAGCTGAGGTCCCTGTGGAACTGTTCCGAAATCATGAGATTCTTCTTCGAACATTAATTTCGAAGAGCTTATTGAGGCTGAAATCTTGGAATTGTTTAATAAAAAAAACATCACAGCTGATATTACAAGCATGCCAAGTACAAAGTAACCTGCTTTTGCTGCTTTTGATTGAATGAAATTATTCATAATTAGTTTCCTTGCTGTTTAAATTATTTGATTTTATAAAAATTATAGTTGTGGCAGCTAATAGTAAAAGATCTTCTATTATTCTTAATAAAATATCACTCTTTTGCCCGACTGTTTCAAGTGAAAAACATCCGCAGCTTATATCAAGTCCTCTTGCGTATGCCTGAATCAGAGCTATTATAAAAATAATAAGAAGAACTAAAAAAGTAAATGAACTTCCCCTCGTGAAAATCCCCAGGACCAGCAGTATCCCGGAGATAAGTTCTAAATATGGAATTACAATTGCAAAAATATTTATGAATATATCCGGAAGAAATTTATAGTTAAAGATCGCTTTGGAAAATTCTTCCTGATCCATAAGTTTGCCAAGAGATGCATAAATAAAGACTCCCCCGACTATTATCCTTAATGCAATAAGTAAATACTTATTTGATAAAAAACTCATATGAATTTTATTTCTCCGTAGGATAGCCGAGCCTGGTCCATTCCTTATATCCTCCCAGATAAATTTTAACATCATTGTATCCGGCTTTCGCCATCTCATAAGCATTGTCAATGCTCATTTCGCATGAGTCGCTGCTGCAATATGACACAATCATTTTATCTTTATCCATATCTTTCATTATTCCCAGCTTATCTTCTATGGTCTTTTCTTTAAATTCCTTATAAGGAATATTGGCGGCACCTTTAATGTGTCCTTCTTTATATTCATTCGCATCTCTCCCGTCAACAAATTTAACATTCTTCTCAAAGAGCTGTTTTGCCGTTTCGACCGATATATTTACCGGCTCATAAAATCCAGCTTTATTGAGTTTTCCCCTTTTGTTTAGATCAGATCCTTTCTTTACATTTGCGGTATCAATAGCGTATCTGTTGCTGTCATCTCTTATAAGTGCTATACCTTTCGGGCTGACTGCATTTGCTACAATACCGATCAAAATGCTTGAACTCAAAATTATAAATACTTCTTTTACGGTAGCGTTCATTTATAAAAAGTCATTTATTAAATTTCAATTAAAATATTTAACACAGTTATTGAAATAAACCGTTTTCAGTTCTCGGCTTCCTTCTGCCGGTAATGCCAAGATGTTTATAAGCTATTCCTGTTGCTTCTCTTCCTTTTGGAGTTCTTTTGATAAATCCTTCGATCATTAAAAAAGGTTCATATACATCTTCGATTGTTCCCGGATCCTCGCCTATTGATGCAGCAATGGTCGATAGTCCCACAGGACCCCCGTTATATTTCAGTATAATTGTTTCAAGAATTTTTTTATCCATTTTATCTAATCCGAATTCATCGACATCCAGTGACCTTAATGCATAATCGGCAATTTCTTTTGTAATGCTACCGTCGCCTTTTACAATTGCAAAGTCACGTGTTCTTCTTAATAAACGATTGGCAATCCGGGGAGTCGCTCTGCTTCTTTTTGCAATTTCTGCAGCACCATCTTCTGAAATTTTTAATTTCATGATCTTCGCCGAACGTTTTACAATTTCAATGAGATGATCAGTAATATAATAATCTAGACGGCAGTTTATTCCAAAACGGTCAAGCATTGGTGAAGAGAGCAGTCCCTGCCGCGTCGTCGCTCCAATCAGCGTAAATTTTTCAAGCCTGATCGGTATGCTTCTGGCTGCTGGTCCCTGGTCTATCATTATATCGAGCTTATACTCTTCCATTGCTGAATATAAAAACTCTTCAACTACTTTAGGTATCCGGTGAATTTCATCTATGAAAAGTATTTCCCCGGTTTTTAATTTTGTCAGCATTCCGGCAAGATCGCCGGGCTTTTCAATGATCGGACCCGATGTGGTGATAATGTTTGTGCTGAGCTCGTTTGAAATAATATTGGCTAATGTAGTTTTTCCCAGTCCCGGAGGACCCGTGAACAAAATATGATCAAGAGATTCATTCAGTCGCTTGGTGCTTTCAATAAATATTTTCAGATTTTCTTTTACTTTGTCCTGCCCTATGAATTCTTCAAATTTTTTCGGACGGATCAATGAAGTAAAGTCGCTCTCTTTGATTTCCTCATCATCGAATTTATCCGAGCTTATTATATTAGCTTTACTTTTCATTTTTGTAAAAATAATGTTAATTTATATTACAAACAATTTTATAAACTTTTTTAAAATCAATTATGTCCGAAGATTCTCCAATGGTCAGGCAAATAAGCTTTATTATCGTTGTCCGCAGAATTAAGATCATGGGTATTGCAATCACTGTCGGTATGATCGCTATATACTTATTCGGACTGCTTGTTGCGAAAAATAATATTAAAGAAAATTTTGAGGTGGTTAATTTACTGGCGCTCGTGTTTTTGGTAATGACTATTCCAGCAGCATTATACTTAAGAAGATCCATGTTCAAAAAAGTCAACCTGCAGAATTTTCAAAGCAATTACTTTAATGCTCACGTAATACCATTTGCAATAATTGATTTCGCGTCACTGTTTTGTATTACGACCAACCTTTTTGTTAATGCAAATATTCTGTATGCATCTATAGGGTTAGTGCTTTCTGTTGCGGGGATGATAATTTGTTTTCCCAATGAAGAAGATTTTGAAAAAATAAGATCAGAACCATAAAAACTTACTGTTACTGAAGATTTTATAGTTAAGGTTTTTTTAATGATTATCTGTACTTATTCGCTTTACGCATTCGATCGTTTAATAATTTTTAATTACTCTATTTTAAAAGGAATAAAAATTTCAATAACACTACCAAAGTAAAGCCATCTTTAATTGTCCCGTCAGTAATCATATTCCGGATCTCGTCTCTGGTAAACCATTTTGCTTCGAGAATTTCGTTTGTATCGAGATCAGTTGATACCTGCTCAGCATTTCTTGCATAGTAGCAGTAAAATTTCTGGTTGCTTGAACCTATTGAAGCAAAATGATACCCCATAAAGACCAGATCTTCCTTTTTTACAATACATCCGGCTTCCTCCTTAAGCTCCTCTAATACACAGTCACCCGGATCCATTTCAGGCGGAATAGTGCCGGCAGGGATCTCCCAGCTGTAGTAATCACTTATAAATCTGTAATTCTTTACAAGCATTATTTTTCCTTCCTTGTTTTCAGCTGCTACGCCTGTTCCATGCCTTTGAAATTCAATTGCTTCAAATTCGATAATGGATTGATCAGGCAATTTAACCTGATCAAGATTGATATGGATCCACTTACCTTCAAATCCTTTTTTCGTCGATATAACTTTCCAGAATTTTTCTTCAGACATAATAATTTTTAGTAAAAAAGAAAGCCCGCATCAACTGCCGGGCTTTTATAATATATTATGAAGTTTAGATTTAATTTTTATTCGCTTCGGAATTTAAAATTTTTATACCCATAGCTTCCATTTCATATACTTTTTGAGGACCTTTAATATTTTCTGTTTTAATTGCAGGATTTTTAGACTCTTCGTTATAATGTCTTGCCATTTCTTCCGTTATTTCAGTCACTTTAAATTTTCCAATCACAACCGCTTTCCTTCCGGCGATATCTTTTGGAAGAAAAAACTCATGCATGGTTTTTATTCTAACAGTGTTGCTTCCCTCTGACATTATCATCCAGCAACCCATTTCCTGGCAAACCTCTGAAACATTTCCTTTAACAATAACAACTTTATCATTGTTGTCTGAGGAATTTTTCATCAGATCTGAAAATTCAATTATCGTCATACCACCATCATAATCTTTACCATACAAAATGCCATCAGTCATTTTTATTCCTACCGGTTCATCCGACATCTTTGCATCTTTCTCAAGCAACTTGATATTCTCATCATGCTGGGAGTAAGAAACGGAAGACAATATTAAAACTACAAGAGCAGAAAAAGAAATTTTTTTGATCATGTTAAACATTCTAATTTTCCTTTTTAATTTTAATTTGATAATTGAAAATAGCAAATATAGTTATGAAGTTAAATCTAATTTAATTTAATTAAAGTTCATTGTGAATTTTACAATAATCATTTTAGACGGATGTGACTTAATACACAATACTTAATACTTAGAAGTTTTTTACAATCTCTCTTGCAAACTCAGAAGTATTAACTTCTGTAGCACCGGTTATTTGTTTTGCAAAATCAAAGGTAACTCTCTTGCTTGCAATAGCTTTTTTAACACCCTCCTCAATAAGATCACCGGCTTCCTTCCATCCAAGATAATTCAGCATCATCATTCCTGATAACACCAATGAAGACGGATTAACTTTATTAAGACCGGCAAACGAAGGTGCGGTGCCATGAGTTGCTTCAAATACAGCATTGCCAAAAACATAATTTATATTTCCCCCGGGCGCTATACCGATTCCGCCCACTTCTGCTGCAATAGCATCCGATAAATAATCCCCGTTAAGATTTGCTGTAGCAATTACATCAAAATCTTCCGGCTCTGTTAAAACTTTTTGCAATGCAT
>JBDTWU010000095.1:0-3938 GCA_040006535.1 bacterium
ATCTACATGGATTACAATGCCACCACTCCGGTCGACCCCAGAGTGCTTGAATCCATGCTTCCATATTTTTGTGAGATCTTTGGAAATGCATCCAGCGCAAATCATAAATTCGGATGGGAAGCAGAGTCTGCAGTATCCAAAGGAAGAAAAAATGTAGCTGCTCTTATCGGAGCTAATCCAAAAGAAATAATTTTTACGGCGGGCTCCACCGAATCAAACAATATCGCTTTAAAAGGTGCGGCTGAAGTTTATTCTGAAAAAGGTAATCATATTATTACATGTACTACAGAACATAAAGCGATTCTTGAAACCTGTCAGTGTCTTGAAGAAAAAGGTTTTTATGTTACATATCTCAAAGTTGATGAATGCGGATTGATAAATACTGAGGAATTAAGGAGTGCGATCAATGACAAGACTATTCTTGTAAGTATTATGGCAGCTAATAATGAGATCGGCACTATTCAGCCAATTGAAGAGATCGGGAAAATATGCAAAGAGAGTGGAGTTTTGTTTCATACTGATGCTACTCAGGCAGTTGGAAAAATTCCTGTTGATGTTGAAGAAATGAATATTGATCTCATGAGCATTTCTGCTCATAAGTTTTATGGTCCCAAAGGAGTCGGGGCGCTGTATATAAGGAGTAAAAATCCCCGGGTAAAAGTTACAAAGCAAATGCACGGAGGCAGCCAGGAAAAAGGAGTTAGAAGCGGGACATTAAATGTTCCGGGAATTGTAGGTCTGGGCAGGGCCTGTGAGATAAGTATGAATGAAATGGAAATGGAAAGGAAAAAACATATTCAATACAGAGACAAAATAATTGATGCACTTTTGAGTCTTGAGCATGTCCACCTTAACGGTCACAGGACCAAACGAATTACTAATAATATAAATGTAAGTTTTGGTTATATTGATATTGATTCACTTATCGGGGAAATGCACGATATTGCCGTTTCAACCGGAAGCGCCTGCACATCCGCGTCAATGTCTCCTTCGCATGTATTGAGTGCAATCGGAAGAACAGACGAACTTGCAAGATGCTCATTGAGAATAAGCTTCGGAAGATTCACAACTGAAGATGAAATAGATTTTGTAATTGATAAATTGGTTACGAAAGTAAAAGAGTTAAGAGCGGAGTCGCCTGTTTACAATATGTCTCAGGAAGGAATTATATAATAGATTATATAATTAAGTTTATAGAATTTAAATAAAAAAAAATACGAGGTAATCAAATGTCAGAAACACAAGAATTCATCGCCGGTGTCAGTGAAGATGTTAATGTAACTGAAAAGGCGGTCAAAGAAATAAAGAAGCTGATGCTGGATAATAAGATCCCTGAAGGTTATGGTCTTCGGGTCGGGGTCAAGGGCGGAGGGTGTTCGGGACTTACATATACATTAGGATTTGATCCGGATGAAAGAACCGGTGATAATATACTGGAAAAAGACGGAGTCAAAATTATTATTGACATGAAAAGCAGCCTGTATCTTTCGGGTACGGAGATAGATTTCACAGACGGATTGACCGGCAAAGGTTTCGTGTTCAATAATCCTCATGCTGTAAAAACATGCGGATGCGGAAGTTCATTCGGAGTGTAAATATTTAGCTAATCATATATCCCTATAGTTTTCTAATTGAACGCGGATAACACTGATAAGACTGATTTACGCTGATCTTTTATAATTAAAATATATAAAAATACTTTACTTAAGAAATTTGCCGGGATCAAGAATTGAATTCACTTTTGTTAAGAGACCAGATAATCTGCGATAATCAGTTTTTTCGGCGTCATCCGCGTTCCGGTAGCAGCACTAAGCATTAAATAATCTAACCGCGGCAGAAACAGTTTAAAAATAATTTAAAATAAAAAGGAGACATTAAAAAATGGCTTATGAATGGAAATTCAATAAGAGACCTTACAGCGATGAGGAAGCAAAAGAATTATTAAAAAGTGTGATAGATTCGGAAACTGCTGACTGGCATTATAATACTCATCACAAAGGATATGTTACCTTTTTAAATAACATAGAAGGAGAATTACAATCTGCAGACCGTTCAAAAGCAAATGGTAATTACAGCCAGATAGGTGAATTGAAAAGAAGACAAACCTGGAATCATGCAGGAGCTTTGCTACACGATGTTTACTGGGAAGTTCTTGGGGGAGACGGCGATACATCCAAAGGAAAGGAAATTGTTGCAGCGATTGAAAAAGAATTCGGATCTATGGATAGCTGGAAGGCAGATTTCAAAGCAACTGCCATCTCTGCGAAGCTTTCAGGCTGGGCAGTGTTAACTTATGATCAGCTTTACAGTCAGAGGCTTCTCAATGTTCTTGTAGATGAGCATCATTACGGTGCAATCTGGGGAGGAATTCCGTTGATAAGTTGTGACGTTTTTGAGCATGCATATTATCATAAAGACGGTCCCGCCCGTGCAGGATACATTGATAATTTCTTTAAGAATCTGAATTGGGGAAGAATCAATGACCGCTATAAAAAATATGTAAAATAAATTTCATGTGGCTGCCATTTAAATATTATCAAAGAATTTGAGAGTGTACAGGATAAATTTTATAAAGCTTTTATCATTATTACTGATCATGGCTTTTGTATCCTGCAATAAGAAGGAGGAACAGATCTCTCAAACTAATACCATTAAAGACATTTCATGGAAACCCGAACTTAAAATTGCAGATATTCCTGACGCACCTTTAAAAGGATTTATAAATGGTAAGGAAATGAAATTCGGTTACATAAACTTCGAGCAATGGAGAGGAAGCGGTGATAATGTTTTGAATTTCGGAGATGTAAAGCCTGTCAACAATTGCGGTTATGTGGAAAGCGATAATTCATTTCACATTATAAGAAAGGGAGGGGATATAAATAAGGTGGAGCTGTTGAAATCTACTTTTGAACAAAACCTCGATGGGTATGTTTCATATTTCAGTTCAAGCAGTGACAGCATGAAAACTTCTAAAACTTCTATTCCCTGGAACTGCGCTCTGGTAATAACCGGTATGGATGACAAAACTGTTAAAGGGAAAATTATAATGTGTTTTAAAGATGAAAAGAAAAGCTGGCTTGCCGGAACATTCGAAGCAATAAGATGCTACAATTAAAATTTTTCTAAAAAAATTAACTTTATGAAAAATTCTATATTACTTATAGTTATTATATCTTTAATTTCTCTAAGTTCATGCGGAAACAAAAACGAAACTTCAGGAGATAAGAAGGAAAATGCGAAGCTTGAAACAAAAAATGATGAGTCTGTGCAGTCCGGTACAAAAGAAAATGAAACTACGAATAAACAGGATCCGGGTAATGATGATAAATCCAGGACAAATGAACTAGGGATGACACCCGGAATGCCTGCAAGTTTTCCCTCCGATGTGCCCATTCCAAAGAATTCAAAAACCCTCGGGTCTTTAAATTCATCTGAAGGAACTATCGTTACTTTTGAATCCAACGATAAGGTAATGGATATTGTCAGTTATTATAAAGATGAAATGAGCAAGAATGGTTATACTATTTCAGAAGGCGGTGAATCAATGATAAGTGATAAAGGCGGATTAATAAACTGGAAGAAGGAAAAGAAAGATGTCGGACTTATGCTCGGATATGACAAAGACAAGAGCATTACCTCACTGGTGATAACATACAAATAATTTCCGGGAACAATATTTTTTTTACTTCCGATTGAATGTGATTCTTTCGGAATTTTTTTATTCTTATTGCATATGAGTGAAAAAACACTGATTTCTATATTCCCTCTTAATGTCGTATTATTTCCTTATTCAAAATTGCCTCTGTATATTTTCGAAGAAAGATATAAAATAATGATAAGTGAATGCCTCAATGACAAAAATTTATTCGGAATAAATTTTTTCACACAGAATAAAATACACAAAACCGGCTGCACAGCTTCTGTCGATGAAGTTGTGA
>JBDTWU010000096.1:0-2996 GCA_040006535.1 bacterium
AACGGTTTTGTGGATATAAATCTTTTCCGTGTTTCTACAGATGCTGTATGGAAGATCCAGAGATGGCGCGATGAAAGCTTTTAATTCTGTATCATAAATTTTTTCTTCAGATCGTCAACATAATATTTTTCATACGTTTCACCATTATTAATAAGATATTCAACTATTATTTCTAATGCATCATCGGGAATATCATTTCCGAATTTGTTCCTATATTCTGCAATTAAATTATCTTTATTTGTAAGCGTGATAAGTCCCGGGTCATCCCATTTGGTATCAATATTATTTGGATTTGAATAATTGTAAATGTCTTTATAGAGAATTATATATTTTCCGGCGGCATCTTTATCCATATCAAAAGTTTTATAAGTAATAGTAACAGGAAATTTATCTGTCTCTTCGAAATCATATACAAGAGTCCTTTTGCTTTTGAGCCATGATGAAAGGTCTCTTGATTTTACAACTCTTTTGATTATGAATTCCTTCATCTTCTCTATATTGGCATTATCATTCCTGACACATCCGTGAGATAAGTTTCTCATTTTACTCTGAAGCAGTCCGTTCTGGTTTGTTCCGTGAAAATATCTTAAAGAATTCTCGTCATAGTGCACTACAAATAATCCCAGAGGATTATTTGATCCGGGTGGAGTGGGGGCAAGATCTTTCTTGGAAGGTTCAGGGTCTTTATAAGAAGGCCAGTTACGTATCCTGTACGCAAAAAAATTTCCTGTGTAGGTCTTTGTTCTGATCTTGCCAATTACATTCGGCCAGGTGTCTATCAGGATCTGCCGTCCGTTATACAGCTGATAAATCTTTGACTCAAATCCGGGAATGTTCAGATGCCATAAAATCTTTGCAGTATCTTCCAGATAATTCTTAGGTACTTCAAAAGTAATTTTGTAAGCATTTTCTGAGGCTGAAGTAATAGAGCTGTCTTTATTATGCCCGGCTATGAAGTCAACGGACTTACTTAAAATAATTTTGTTAATTACTTCTTCGGACATAATAGGAAATTTTTCTGTCAAATGCTCGCGTATTACAAAATCGCCCGACTCAATATCATTCGTTTCAAAAAAAAGTCTGGCTTTAGATATTGCCGTATCGTTAGGATCATTACTGTATCCGGCGTTCTGCTTTGCATGTACATTGCTGCCTATTATAATTATTAATAATATTAATGCGTATGTACGATATTTATTCCTTAAAAAATCTGCCATGAAGATTTTGAAGATCAGTTTAATTTATAAATAAAAAAATTCAGAACAGTTGCAAATGACACCCATAGTAAATAAGGTATTAATAATATTGCTGCAGTTCGTGAAATATTTTTAAATCGTATTATTGTAAATAATATAAGCAGCCATAAAATTGCTATGACAATTAATCCTCCGGCAATTGAATGCATACCGAAAAAAACAACAGACCATGCAGCATTAAAGATCAGTTGGATAATGAAAAGAATGAAGGCTGACCTGACTTCTTTATTTTTTAAATCTTCCTTCCATATAATGAATAATGAAATCCCCATCATCAGGTATAAAACTATCCATACCGGCCCGAACAGCCAACCGGGCGGGTTGAACGACGGCTTGTTCAATGCGGCATACCAGGTTGGTATGGAATCCATTGTGAAGATCGTTCCAATCACACCGGCCAGCTGACAAATGACAATGCATATGATTAACTTTAGTATGTTGGACATTTAGTATTGAATATTTAGTGTTGAGTGTTAAGTGTTGAGTGTTGAGTAATAAATACACACAAATACATTGAACATTGAACATTGAACATTGAACATTGAACTTTGATTTACATTCCCATCGTATGCCATACAGTCTTGATCTCAACAAATTTTTCTATCTCTTTCAGATTTTCATTCTGATCATCAGAATACCAGTTCCAGTCTTTTGCTAATGCATGAAATCTTTTTACATTATTTGCACAAAGCTCCTGAATATTTTTTTTCATTTCTATATTACTGTTACAATAGTCAATCGCATTGACATCAAAATGTCCTGCAAGGTGAGAAATTATTTCGCTTTTCATTCCTGTCAGAACATTTATTACACCAGCCGGAAAATCACTCGTCGCGATTACTTCTGTAAAAGAAAGAGCAGGCAGCGGTGCATTGTCATTGGCAAGAATGATGCATGAATTTCCTGAAGCAAGCACTACAGCGACCCTTGAGATCAGTGGAAGAAAACTCAGATCATCAGGAAGAACTATTCCGACAACTCCTGTAGGTTCGGGGATTGAAAAATTAAAATATCCCGCCTGAACAGGATTGACACTTCCAACAAGCTGCATCCACTTGTCACAAAATCCAGCGTAATAAATTATTCTGTCAATTGCTTTATGAACTTCTTTCATACTTTCAGCTTTGGATTGCTTAGTCGAAATATAAATTTCTTCAATAAACTGTTCTTTTCTTCCTTCGAGCATTTCTGCCAGACGGTACATGATCTGCCCGCGTTCGTAAGCTGTCTTTCCACTCCAGTCATTAAAGCCTGCGCGAGCAGCTACCACTGCATTTCTCAGATCTTTTCTCGATGCGCGGGAGACATTACATATTTTTTCTTTTGTCTTTGGATTTACAGCATCAAGATATCTTTCTGATTCAGTACGCGCGAACTTACCTCCGATAAAGAGCTTATACATTTTTGGAATTTCAATGCGTGTCGACATATTAAAAATTATTATTTTATGAAAGAAACTTCTCTGTTTACTTCCAAAACCAATTCCAGTGCTTCAAATAAATTTTCTTTTGCTTCCTTCAAGGTTTCTCCCTGCGTATTTACGCCGGGAATTTCTTCTATATAGGGAATGTACCCTTCCTCTTCAGCCTTTTCAAAAACCGAGGTTAAATTAATTTTTTTATTCATAACTTTTTTATCCAAAATTATAAATTTTAAGATTTAATATAAAGAACTTTTATCTTATTAATCAGATGGAATATTAAAAGAAGTTATAACAGACTCCTGAATAAGATCAACTGT
>JBDTWU010000097.1:0-2968 GCA_040006535.1 bacterium
TACTTCTTTACGTTTCTTCTCAAATATTCGCTATTGATCAGCTATTACAAAAATAATTATGTGCATAAGTTTCAATAAAGACCTGAAAAAACCTTGGGAATTTTATCGAATTTACATAGCTTAAAAAAAAGCAACTTCGTAATTTGTTGTTCTTATGGATATGATTAATCCCAATATACTTTCAGAGTCTTATACAAAGGAAAAAAAAACACTCCCATCAGCAGGCTATATGCCACAGCTTGATTCATTAAGAGCTTTTGCTGTTTTTTTTGTCCTGATCGAACACTGGTTTTATCAGGCTGAGTGGTCAAAATTTATTCCCTTCGGTATGATCGGGGTTACATTGTTTTTTGTATTAAGCGGTTTTCTGATCACTCAGATTTTGATTTCCAGCAGAATCACTTCAGAGGAAAAGGGCGGGACGAAAATACATTCGCTAAAACAGTTTTATATAAGACGGACTCTCAGAATATTTCCCATTTATTACATCACTATTTTCATTCTTTTTATTTTTAACATTCAGAATATAAGGGACAAATTTTTATGGTTTCTCTTTTATGCTTCAAATATTTATTTCTATAAAATTAATGACTGGGCAGGCAATCTGTCTCATTTATGGACACTGGCTGTGGAAGAACAATTTTATATTTTCTGGCCTTTAATAATTCTTTTTGTTCCAAAAAAATATTTATTAAAATCTATAATCGGGATCATAATTTTCGGACCCGTTTTTCGCTCATGCTTATTTGTAATTGACGGAAGCTCGGAATGGAGTTCATCATTCATACATATTCTGACACCTTCGTGCATGGACTGTTTCGGACTTGGAGCTTTAATTGCATATTACAGAATTTTTGAAAGGGGAAGACAAATCATTAAGCCGAAAACCGCAGTATTATTTTTGACTCTTAATATCACTTCTATTTTAATTTTAATATTTTTTGATGAGAATGTCATTAGCGTGTTTCTCTTCAGATTTAATATTTCTGTGGTATGCATGTTTATAATACTCAAGGGAATAAGGGGATTCAGCGGACAGGTGGGCAGGATATTAGAAAATCCCGCTCTGATGTTTCTGGGAAAAATAAGTTATGGCTTGTATCTTTATCATAATTTTATTCCATTGATATACAGCACCCTTGGATTACCGGCTCTCAATAATATTTATACAAATTTTATTGTGCAGATGTGCATGCTTATATTTATTTCAGCACTTTCCTGGTTTGGTATTGAAAAGCCTTTAAATAATTTAAAGAAGTATTTTAAATATAACTGAAATTGATGCGGCCTGTTGACATTTATGCTGAAAAGAAATCTGTACGTACAATAATACTTATTATCTTACCAGTTCTTCTTTTTATTCTATCATTTTTTTTGAAAGAAGCAGGCGGGCCATACTATCTTAATTACTACGATCCCGGATATGTTTATCTTGTAAACTCCCTTAACCTGATGCAGATGGAAGACATCGGACATACGGATCATCCCGGAACATCACTGCAGATATTCGGTGCTGTAATATTAAAAATTATTTTCTGGGGCAGGAACGATGTACAAATTCTTGATACGGTTTTTTCCAATCCGGAGCTGTATCTGAATATTTTGAATAAATGTCTTGTAACGCTGAACTGTATTGCTCTTTTTTGCCTCGGCATATTTGTATATTCCAAAACTTCAAATATTTTTTTCAGCCTGCTTATTCAGCTTTCGCCATTCATATCCTTTGAAATATTTTACGGTTTAGTTATTGTCTCTCCGGAAAATTTCCTGATACTTTCTGTCCTTAGCCTGTCCGCTGTTTTAGTTTACTATGTCTATGATAAGAATTCCGATAAACACATGTTCGCTCTTTCAATGATCTTTGCAGTAATTTGCGGGTTTGGTTCCGTTTCAAAATTAAATTTTATTCCAATATGCCTGTTGCCTCTATTCATATTAAAAGGTCTGAAATATAAATTGATTTTTACCGGTGGAACTGTTCTGGTTTTTATAATTTTATTTTCACCAGCTCTTGCGAAACTTTCAGGCTTTTCTGTCTGGGCGGGTAACTTAATTTTAAACAGCGGCATTCACGGCAAAACAAATTTGGCGATGTTTGACCTATCTCTGTATTTTAAAAACATTATTCTGATCTTTTCAAAAGACATTTTTTTTGCGGTAATATATTTGTTGATATTTGCTGTTCTTATTTTGAGCTTGATCGTAAACCCTCAAAAAAAATCAGGACAGAAGGAAATAACTTGCGGAAAGGAAAGGAAAGTGTTGTTTGCAATTCTAATAGCCATAACTTTTCAAATTCTTGTAGTAGCAAAAAATTATCTTCCTTATGCGCAATATTATATAATCCCATCACTGATGTTTTCAATTCCGGGATTAGCATTTCTCATTTCATACTCTTTAAAATCATTTAAAACTTACTTCAGCTTCAGGCCGTCAGTAATATTTATAGCAGCCATAATAATAGTAAGTGTTTTTTCGGCTTATGAAATCAGTAATTCAATTAATGAGTCATTACAATTCAGGAATGAATCATATAAAATAAATAATCTGATAAAGGAGTATTCAAAATCCGAGTTAGTAATTCCCAGTGTCGGTACTGCTAATGAAGACTGTGCTCTTGCTCTCTGTACTATGTACGGTTACAGCGGAAAGCGGATTTCAGTTTACCGGCCTGTCTTTTCCAAAAAATCCTCTTCGGATATTTTCCATAATTTCTGGGAGAATAAATTATTTTCACTATCTGACCGCATTGATATACAGAAAGAAATATCCTCAAAGAAGAAGATCATTGTGCAGCTGATGCAGGTTACCACGATTGAAATGATAGTTAAAATGTTAAAAGAAGATTATAACATTAATGTTAAAGACTGGAAACAAATATTAAAGAACAGCAACGGGGAATCTATATATGAAATATATACGGAATAAATTCTTCATGATAATCTAACGACTCTTAAAAAACTAAAAT
>JBDTWU010000098.1:0-5281 GCA_040006535.1 bacterium
ATGGCAATAATATTTACTTTCAATTGCTTTGATTTTCTACCTTGGTTTAACTATTTTTATATAAATAAAAATAAAATGCCACTCAGACACAAATCAGCTCAAAAACGTGCAAGACAAACAATAAAAAAGACAGAAAGAAATAAAAAGTTTAAAGCTTTAATTAAGGGATCAGTGAAGAAGGTCTTAGGGAATAAGGAAAAAGACGCTGCTGAAACTGAATTAAGAAAAACGGTTGCGGTGATCGACAGAGCTGCTGTAAAAGGTGTAATTCACCGGAACAAGGCAGCAAATCAGAAATCAAAGCTGACCAGGCACGTCAATAAGCTTGGTAAATAAATAATATTTTTAAGTTAATGAAATAGGAAGTCTGAATATCTGGACTTCTCATTTGTTCAGGTAGGATATTTTAAATTCGGTAAATACTTTAAGCGCATTAAGAAACTCCGTCCAGCCGCTGCAGTTTGCAAATGCACTTTTCACCCCCTCCTCGTTGCCTTCCCAGCCATTTTCCTTTATTTTTAATCTTACCTTACCATTGTTATCTTCAAACATAAACTCGCTTCTGATTCTGTATTCAACATTCGATCCGTTCCATTCAAAAACAATTTTTTCATGAGGATGTACTTCCAGTACATTTAATAATGTTGCCTCTTCACCCCAAACCCAAAGCACCTCTCCTCCTTTATCCAGATCCCTTCTTGCATCAGTGGTAAAATATTTTTTTACTAATTCACATTTAGTCACATTATCCCAAAGGGTTTCAATATCTGATTTTATCACTGTTCCAACTGTAAAATGTATAGTGCCCGGACATGAAATTTCATGGAGAGGATTAAATATATAATTTTTCATCTGAGCTTAATTTTTGAAGGCTACAACTTCAATTTCAACCTTTACATCTTTCGGAAGACCTGCAACTGCAACAGTGCTTCTGGCAGGAGGTGACTTGCCAAAATATGTCTCATAAACATCGTTCATTGAATTAAAATATAACATGTCCTTTAAAAAAACTGTTGTCTTGATCACATTGTCCATTGACGATCCGTTATCCTCCAGAATGCTTTTTATATTTTCCAATGATTTTTTTGTCTGTTCATCAATTTCATCTGATACTACATAACCTTCTGTGTTCAGCGCTATCTGACCTGAAGTGAATATTAAATTACCAAATTCAACCGCCTGCGAATAAGGTCCGATTGGTTTAGGAGCTTTATCTGAAATAATAATTTTCTTCATAAATTTTTTTTTATAAACTTAAATCTGCTGCCACATTGAACATTGAACATTGAACATTGAACATTGAACATTGAACATTGAATCAATGGTCACACTTGTCCATTATCCTTTCCAGATCATCATTCGAAAAATACTCTATTATAATTTCACCAGTAAATTTACTTTTCCTGGTGATTTTAACCTTCGTTCCGAAAAAGTTTCTTAATTTGTCCTCGATACTCTGCAGATGGGGGTCATAAATCTCCCCAAGCTTCATCTTTCTTGTCCGCTTTTTCTTTAATGCAGGTTTTGTCAGCTCTTCAAGATTTTTAACGGTGATGTTCTCATTGATTATTCTTTTCCAAAGGACAAGCTGATCTTCAAGGTTGTCAATGCGAAGGAGCATTCTTGCATGACCCTCAGTGATCTCATTCTTGCGCAATGATACTTTTATTTCTACGGGAAGATTTTGAAGCCTGAGTGAATTAGCAACGGTGCTTCTTTGCTTGGAAACTTTATGTGAGATCTGCTCCTGTGTTAAACTAAAATCCATTGACAGCCTTTTATATGAATCTGAAATCTCCATTGCGTTCAGATCTTCACGCTGAATATTCTCGATCAATGCAAGCTCAAGTAAATTTTCATTTGTATCAGCAGGCCTGTCAAAAATATACGCTGCTGCTTTCTCAAGACCGAGGGATTTTATTGCACGTAATCTTCTTTCACCGGAAATCAAAATGTAATCTTCGCCAGACTTTCTTACAGTGATCGGCTGTATAAGCCCGTTTTGCTTTATCGAATCAGCCAGCTCTTTTAATTTGTCTTCATCAAAATCTTCCCTTGGCTGCAGGGGATTTACTTTTATTTTATTCACATAAATTTCATTGACCGGATTTTTTGCCGGGTCATCCGCAGCATTCATATCTGCATTGTGGTCAGTAAATATAGCCGACAGTCCTTTTCCCAATACGGAAGTTTTGTTATCCATAAGATTCATTTAAGATTCATTCATTTTTAAATTGTCTTTAAGTTCGTCAGTATTTTCGTCGGAAACAATTTCTCCGTTCCGCCTCAAAAACTCTTTACCGAGCTCTATATAATTCAGTGCGCCCATGGAAGTCCGGTCATATACTATTATGGGTTTTCCATAGCTTGGAGCTTCGCCTATTTTTACATTCCTGAAAATTTTCGTTTCAAAGACTTTCTCCCCGAAAAATTTTCGCAGTTCGCTTTCAATCTGATTCGATAATTTCAGACGTGAATCAAACATGGTCAGCAGGTAACCTTCAATATTCAAAGAAGGATTAAAAATATTTTTCACATTTTTAATTGTGTTCAACAGCTGCGATAAACCTTCCAGAGCGTAATATTCACACTGTACAGGAATGAGCAGTGAATTTGCAGCAGTCAGCGCATTCACGGTTATCAGACCGAGTGACGGGGGACAGTCTATAAAAATATAATCATATTTATTCTGATTACTTTCTTCAGTAAGAAAATTAAGTATCTTATTTTTTAAAACACTTTCACGAGATGGAATTTCAACAAGCTCCAGCTCCGCTGCAACAAGATTAATATTCGATGTGATAACATCCAGATTATTCACCTGTGTTTTTTTTATGCATTCATTCAGAGTCCGGCTGGAAATGAAAAGCTCATAAGTAGATAATCCGTCTATCCTTGCCTCAAGCCCGAGACCTGATGTAGCATTAGCCTGTGGATCGGCATCTATTAATAATATTTTCTTATTATTTGCAGCTATTGCCGAAGATAAATTAATAGCGGTCGTGGTCTTTCCTACTCCGCCCTTCTGATTCGATACTGAAATTATCTTTGTCAAATGTTTTTTAAAATAAATACTAATTAAACGTCAAAAAACGTCAGATGTCAAACGTTGACGTCAAATCTAAAATCAAAATCTAAAATCGTAAATCCCTACAAGCTGATTTCTCCCCCGGCTTTCATTACAATGCACTTCTTCCCGATTGATTCGATTTTTCTTTTAAAATCATTTGCATCGGCTTTGATTACTTCGAATGTATTATAATGAATTGGAATTATTGTATCGGCATTCAGAAACTCTGCTGCCTTTACCGCATCATCAACTCCCATCGTAAAATTATCTCCGATCGGCAAAAATGCTATATCGATCTTATTCATCTCACCTATCAGCTTCATATCATAGAATAACGCAGTGTCTCCGGCATGATAAATAGTTTTACCTTCTGAATTAATTATGATTCCGGCAGGATTGCCTGCATAAACGCCATCAGGAGTTGATGAAGAATGATGTGCCTGCGTCAGCTTTATTTTTCCGAAAGGAAATTGAAAAGCGCCGCCGAGATTCATTGCATGAGATTTTATTTTTTTGTCATAAAGATAATCGGACAACTCAACCATGGCTATTACGGTAGCATCGTTTGCCTTTGCGATTTCAATGGTATCACCGAAATGGTCGTCATGCCCGTGAGTCAGAATAATATAATCACACTTAGCATCTTTGGTTTCAATATCACAGAGATTATTCCCTTCAATGAAAGGATCGATCAAAATTATTCTGCCATTAAGATTTATTTCGACAAATGAATGTCCGTGATATTTTATTTTCAAAATTGTTTTTTTAGCAGGATGAAATTACCATTAATAAGAGTTTAATTCAATTTTAATTCCCGTGCCATCGGATTGGGCATTGTACAAGACAAAATTGGAACGCGGATAAACGGATTTTGCTGATTCTCGCTGATTTTTATTACTAACAAATACTTAATCCAATTTAAAAAGAATTATTTTATATCTCATATGTTTTTCTATTAAGTTGAACATTTTTGATACAAATATTAAAAAAATCAGCGTAAATAATTTCATCAGTGTTATCCGCGTTCCATTAATCCCGGTACCAAGAATTAATTCAACAATATGATTTCATAACTTTTTACTTAAAACTAAATGAATTATATTAGGAATTACTAAAAATATTTTTATAAAATACATGTCAAAAATCTTAAAAGAAAAACTTTCCTCACAAATTCCGACCTTAAGAGAAGAAGCCAAATCAATTATAAAATCCAATGGCGATATGACCATTGATAAAGTTATCATTGACCAGCTTTTCGGCGGTATGAGGGGAATTAAAGGTTTAGTTTGTGATACATCCTCTGTAGGACTTGATACCGGTCTTATCATCAGAGGCATTCCGATCCTGGAGCTCACGGAAAAATTACCTGAAGAAATTTTTTACCTTCTTCTTACCGGAGAACTTCCGGATGCAAAAGCATTGAAAGATCTGCAAAACGATCTCAGCTCCCGCAGTGAAGTCCCTTCATATATATGGGACGTTTTGAACGCTATGCCGGAGGATTCGCATCCGATGGTACTGCTGAGCACTTCGATAATTGCTATGGAGAAAGATTCTGAATTCAGAAAAGCTTATGACAGCGGAATCAGCAAAGACAAGATGTGGGAATCAATGTATGAAGATTGCCTTAATATAATAGCACGCGTCCCGCAGATCGCAGCTTTTCTTTACCGCAAGAAATTTAAAAAAGGCGATATGATCCCGCCGGATAAAAATCTTGACTGGGCTGCAAATTTTGCCAAGATGCTCGGCGTCAAAGATGAAGACGGAACATTCGCAAAACTGATGCGGCTTTACCTGGTTGTTCACAGCGATCATGAAGGCGGTAATGCAAGCGCTTTTACAAATCTTGTGATATCGTCAACATTATCCGACGCCTATTATGCTTTCAGCGGTGCACTGAATAGTCTTGCGGGACCGCTGCATGGTCTGGCTAATCAGGAATGTCTGAAATTTATTTTAAAGATGCGTGAGGAGATCGGACATTCGCCTACAAATGATGAAGTAAAAAACTATTGTCAGAAGCTGCTGGATAAAGGTGGTCTGGTAATTGGTTATGGTCATGCAGTCCTGAGAATTACTGACCCGAGATTTATTGCATTTCTTGAATTCGGAACAAAGACAATACCGGATGACGAGCTTTTCAAAATTGTTAAGCAGCTGTTTGAAATTGTTCCGGATCTGCTTACAGCGCAAGGCAAAGCAAAAGAT
>JBDTWU010000099.1:0-3902 GCA_040006535.1 bacterium
TTTAACTTTTAACTTTTAACTTTTAACTTTTAACTTTTAACTTTTAACTTTTAATTTCTTTTTTGTCACCGCTCGTCTTCTAGGAGACTTTCTCATAAACATGCTCTCATCAGTTTTCTGAGCTTCGTCCCTGACATCCGGATACTCGTAAATGCTGTATTTATAATTTCTCAGTACGATCTTATCTTCATCCTGTGAAATAACATAATTAGGAAGCATAGGAATTTTTCCACCGCCTCCCGGAGCATCAATAACAAATTGAGGAACGGCCAATCCTGATATGTGTCCGCGAAGCTTATCCATTATTTCCATTCCCACTCTTAAAGGTGTTCTGAAATGATTCGCACCTTTTGTAATATCAGCCTGGTATATATAGTATGGTCTTACTCTCATTGCAAGAAGTCCTTTCATTAAATCCTTCATTACTTCAGCGTTATCATTTACTCCTTTCATAAGCACGCATTGATTACCTACAGGAATTCCTGCATCAGCAAGCATTCCTGTTGCTTTCCTGCTTTCATCGGTGAGCTCCCACGGATGATTGAAATGTGTGTTCACATATATAGGATGATACTTCTTCAGCATTTCGCAAAGCTGAGGCGTGATCCTGTGCGGAAGCACGCACGGCATCTTTGTTCCAAGCCGGATCACCTGTATATGTTTTATTGTACGCAGCCGCATCAGAATTTTCTCAAGCATTGTATCGGTGAGCATCAGCGGATCTCCTCCTGATAAAATTACATCATTGATCTCTGTATGCTCCTCGAGATAATTAAAAGCCGACTCCAGGGTTCTCATTGAAATTTTACTCTGATCACCAACTTTCCTTTTCCTCGTGCAGAATCTGCAATACAAACCACACTGTGAAGTTACAAGAAAAAGCGCTCTGTCCGGATAACGGTGAGTAATATTTGGAACCGGGCTCATCTCATCTTCATTGAGCGGATCTTCAGGAGCATCAATATCTTCAAGCTCTTTGATATCTGGAACACACTGAAGCCAGATTGGGTCGCCGGGTGATCTTATTAATGAAAGATAATAGGGATTGATGCGCGCCTGAAAAAATTCGTCAAGCTTTGTCGCAACTTCCCTGTCGATATTAAATTTCTCTACAAGATGATCTACAGTGCTTACACTGTTTCTAATCATTTCCTGCCAGAGTTCCATTTTTCTCCTTTTTTAGATTTATGGGAACGCGGATAACGCTGATTATACGGATACTCACGGATTTTTATTTTTTATTTGTAAAAACTTTTCTTTTAAATTCCGGCTTCTTTCCAAAGTTCAAAAGCAAACCAACTTCAATATTTGTTGCCTTAAGATAATTTATTAATTGAAACTCATGCTCTTCTAAAATACAACTGCATGCTTTAACTTCAACAATCACTGAATCTTCTACTATAAAATCTGTTACATAAATTCCGACTTCACTTCCTTTGTAATTTACAAACAAACTTTTCTGGTTTTGAAATTGTAAACCAATTTCTAAAAATTCTTTTACAAGGGAATTTTCATAAACTTTTTCCAGAAAGCCGTAACCTAAATAATTGTAAACTTCGAAAAAAGATCTTATGATTTTATCCGTAACCTCCCTATGTAAAAGTTCGATGCTCAAATTCTAATACATTTATCCGTGATTATCAGCTTGATCCGTTTCATCCGCGTTCTATAAAAGATTGCCATCAACTACAAATATTTCCCGTAAACTACAAGCCCGTCTCCAACATTATAAAAATCTTTTATGTTCACTAACTCTTTATACAAATTTTTTTCATAAAATTTTCTTTCCTTTTCATAAGATGCTTTACCGCTTGTTTCAATTAAGATCAGTCTTCCTTTTTTTTCTTTTAAATGGTCTTCGATGTATTTTATCAATCCGCTTCCGACCCCTTTTGACTGCACTTTCGGATTTACCGCAATCCAGTATAAGTCATAAGTTCCTGTAGTCAATGGACGGGGACCTATGCAAACATAGCCGCGTAAATTATTTTCTTCTTCATCAACAAATATTTCATAATCCTTTTGTTCCTTATTCTTTATATGAATATCAATTAGTTCCAATGCAGTCCGGATCTCCTCATCATTAAAATTATTCGTATCAATTAAAATATTCTTTATCTTCTCTCTGTCTTCAGCTTTTAATCTTCTGATCATTTACTTACAATGGCTTAATACTGTCAAAGGTCAAACGATTTCTCCGCACTCCGCACTCCGCACTCAACACTCAACACTCAACACTCTACACTCCACACTCTACACTCCACATTCTACACTCCACATTCTACACTCCACAACTCTACACTCCACACTCACGCTATCATTTTACTCCCCACCTGTCAGAAGCATATTTAATAATATTCTGTATCAGCTCTTCATAGCTCCATCCGTAAGCTTTTCCGCTTCTGGTAAAGCCGGTATCTTCATCTACATCGGATGAAATATCAGGATTGGGATTCATTTCAAGAACATATGGAATATTATCTTTAACCCGGAAGTCAACTCTAGCGTAATCCGAAGCACCGATAATTTTATAAACTTTTCTTGCAGTATCCTGTATTTTTTTTTCAAGTCCGGGTGAAAGATCTTTTGCAGGGCATACAGCTTTTGTCCCGGCAAATTCAACCGTTTTATACATCCACTTGCTGTTGTAGCTTACAATCTTCTGATAGTCAGAAGGCATACCGCTGAAGTCAATTTCAGATATCGGAAATACTATAAGATCGCTTTCATCTTTTGTTACATTTCCTACAACACTTACATTTATTTCCCGGCCGTCAATGAATTGTTCCACCAATGCCGGCTGTTTATATTCATCAATAATAAATTCAATTCTTGTTTTTAATTCCGGGTCACTGTAAACTACAGATTTATTTTCTATACCAATGCTCGCGTCTTCCCGTGAAGGTTTGACAATCAATGGAAATTTATCTTTTAATTTTGAATAACCGTTTGCATTATATTCATTTGCATTCCGGCACAGATAATAAGGAGCCGTAGGTATGTCATAATAATTTAGTATCTCTTTCACTCTGCATTTATTTAAAGCAAGACCAAGAGTCAATGCCCTGGAACCTGTGTAAGGAATTTTCAGCAGCTCAAACAATGAAGCAATATTCATCTCCTGTGTCGGATCACCGTCAAGTGACTCGCATAAATTAAAGATCATGTCAGGCCTGTCAGATTTCAGTTCATCTATCAGCTTATGAACATCGAGTGCGACTGCAATAATTTTAGTTTGATGACCCGATGGCTTCAAGGCCCGCTGAACAGATTTTAATTCATCGAGGACACCATATTCACTCATGTCGATCGGCTCACTTACCTTCTCGATGTCAGTTAAACCGTCATCATAGATCTTACCCTTTGCATATTGTGTCGGGTCGTTATAAATTATGCTGATCTTCATATTCTGTTTAAGTTTGGAACATTCTTAACTATAATTTATATTGTTTTAACTTTTATCTGAATGTACAACACTTCTGTTTACTGCTTCATTCAAAACTGCATTGATCATTGCATTGTAGTCCAGACCAACTTCTCTCGCAGCTTTTGGATAACAGGAATTATCTGCGGGATCCGGTAAAATTCCCGGAAGGGGATTAACCTCAACAATATTTGGAACATTATTTTTATCCAGTCGCACGTCAATTCTTGCCCAGTCTTTTATTCTTAAAGCGTTGTAAGCATCACGGCATACTTTTTCAATTTGTTTATTCAGTTTATAATCGATCTCAGCCGGACATTTAAATATGTCAAGTTTATTTTCGCGTGTATCAAAAAACCATTTTACTTCATAAGAATAGATCTTATTAAATCCTTCAGGCACTGTATCTAAATTTATTTCAACTATCGGAAGAACCTTTACATCTTCGCCGTTGCCAAGCATGGCGACAGTAAACTCT
>JBDTWU010000100.1:0-5451 GCA_040006535.1 bacterium
CATCCCTAAAGAGTTTGATTGTAAGGTGTGCGGAAACTCCATGAAAAGGTTGCTTTCTGCTCCAAATACCACAAACAGAGTAGTTATAGATAATGGATTAATGGCTAAAGCTATAGAATATAATCCAAATACAGAAGCGATGATGGACGAAAAGGCAGATAAAGATTTTACGAAAAAAGAGTGAAAACTATGGCCAAAAAGAAGCCTGCAACAAAAGGAGAAGAAGTTTTAGATGAATTTTTAGTCAGCTATGAAATAAAAATTATCTCTGCGCACAGGACTCCGGATCTGATGTCATCTTATTCTAAGAATGCACATAGACGGGGCATAAAAGTTATTATTGCAGGAGCAGGAGGCTCGGCACATTTGCCGGGAATGAGCGCGGCGTACTCACCAATTCCGGTTATAGGTGTTCCGATACAGACGAAAACGCTGCAGGGATTAGACTCGCTGTTATCTATAGTTCAGATGCCGTATGGTGTGCCGGTTGCAACGGTTGCTATTAACAATGCGAAAAATGCGGCTCTCCTCGCTCTTGAAATTCTTGCCACCTATGATAAAAAAATATTAGACAAGGTGATCAAATTCAAAAATAAGATCAGGAAAGAATCCCTCGGTAAAAATAAAAAATACACTTGTAATTTTTTATAATAAACTTCAACTTATTCAATTCAGAATCTTAATCATCCAAATTGTTTATAAAAATTTTTTTGCCTTTTATAATTTTAATAACTATCATTTGCTGTCAGGTTTCAGCGCAAATTAAAAGCACGGATGTAAATGCACTAGTATCAATGATGGAAGGCTCTTTCAACAATGTTGAGCAATCAATGAATGATACGGATTATTATGGCATTACACTTCATTCAAAAAAAATATGGACTGACCGGATTGATGGCAAATGGCTTTATAGCGAAGCAACCTGTTCAGATTATCCGGATGAACCAGGAAGACAGCGTGTATACCGTATTACGCCTACATACGAGGGAAGATTTGAAGCCGCAGAATTCACTTTACCGGACGAAGCCCGGTTCAAAGGAAGCTGGATGAATGTATCTCCTCTTTCAGATTTAACCCCTGATTCTTTGACATCAGTGAGCGGCTGTTCATTGGTCTTTACCTTAATGAATGATACTATGTATGAAGGAAGCACGGATGGAAATAATTGTCTGAGTGAAAAAAGCACAGCAAAGGTTTTAACTTCAGAGGTTATAATTACCAGGGATAATATTATACTCAGGTATAATGATTTTGATACGAAGGTTAAAAAGCCGGGTGGTCTGGATGATCGTGTATATTTTTTTAGAAGAATAAAATAGTAATGGTACGGACTAAAGAATAATTTGACCTGCAGCCGAAAACCTGATGATTACCATCTGAATTATTTCAACATTATCATTTTTTTGGTTTGCATCCGCTTACCATCAAGATAAAGCGAATAAAAATAAATCCCGCTCGAATTTAAATTCCCATCAAACTGAATCAAATAGTTTCCTGCATTTTGTTTTTGATCAACTAATGTTTCAACTTCTTTGCCATTTACATCATAAACTTTCAATATTACATAGCCTGTAACAGTTAGCTGATAATTAATTTTTGTAACAGGGTTGAACGGGTTTGGATAATTTTGACCGAGTTTAAATGATTCAGGAGTTTGAGAATTATTATTTTCAATTCCTACCATTGGGACAACTGTCTTGAAAGCACTTCTTCCATGAGTCCATACTACAAGTGTCCTGGTGGGCTGATGAAATGTTAAGTCGTGACAAGGTACATTAGACGGAATTCCGGTGCCTAAAATATTCCAGCTTGAGCCGAGATTAGTTGTAACCATTACTGTGATATCAGTACCGATGTAAAGTGTGTTTGTATTATCAGGATCTATGATCACATCATTGATAGGTGCGTCAGGAAGATTACCATTGATAGAGGTCCAGCTTGATCCGAAATTTGTTGTTCTAAAAATATGCGAGCCGGTAGAGTCAACCTTATAACCGGATAAAGTCACATAGCAGACATTTGCAGAGTCGGGATGAATAGCGACCCTGGTAATCCACCTATAAGGAAGTCCGGAATTTAGTTTAGTCCAGTTCGTACCGCCGTTTGTAGTTGTCCATACATTCGCATCATCCGTCCCGCAATAGATCACACTCGGATTTGATTTCGAAACATCAACTGTTGTGATCGTGCCAAGGTTAGCTACGTGCCTGTTCGCAAGGTCCGGACTAATAGCAGTCCATGACTGCATGCCATTGGTCGTCCTATGAATTTTATAAGTTCCGCAATAAAGTTTGAGAGGATCATTTTTATCCATTACATACGGAGTCATCCAGTTTGTATAAGCTAAGTCAAGACCTGAAGTTGCTCCGAGAAAACTATTGCCGCCGTTTGTTGATCGCACAATTGCACCATTTTGAGAAGAGGCATAAACTCTTTGTGAGGTACTATAATCAACCAGACAATAAAAGCCGTCTCCGCCATTTACGCTTGTCCACCCGCCTGCCCCTCCTGTTGTTCTGACAGTTCCATTATCCTGAGCACCTGCGAGAATAGTATTCGGACTATTGTAATCAATATCTCCTGCATAAAATTGTGTAATGGGAAGCGTGAGACTGTATTGCCATGTTGACCCTCCGTTGGTTGAATAATCAATGCCTCCATCATTTCCTACAGCAATATAATTTGGATCTGACAATGAGAAGGCGACCGCGTGCTGATCGACATGTGATTCACTTATTGCGTTAAAAGATGTTCCGCCATTATTTGATAATTCCATATCGAGTCCTCCGCAGAATAACTTATTCGGATTAACAGGATCAATCCTGCATATTCTGTTGAACCATGCATAATTAGAAGAGTTTGCAGCAGATGAATTTATTACATTCCAGTTCGCTCCGCCATTGGTTGATTTATATAAGCCGCTTGTATTTCCATTTGTAAACGCAGTAAGAGCATAAACAATTTGTGAATTAGAACGCGAAATATCGATTGATATTCTTCCCATATTAACATCATTAACGGGAAATCCACCGCCCACCTGTGTCCAGGTCTCACCTGAATTCACAGATACGTAAAGTCCGGATTTTATTCCTCCGTATTTAATATAATCTTCTCTTCGTGTTCTTTCCCACATAGCAGCCATAATTTTTGAAGGAGTATTTGGATCTATCACAACATCAATTGCACTCACTGAATCTGCTACAAATAATCGTTGCTCCCAGCTAAGTCCTCCGTTAAAAGATCTGTAAATTCCTCTTTGACTATTTTTTCTTCTCGTAAATCCCCCGGCAGCTACAAAGATCTCCTGTGTGTTTGCCGGATTGATTGCAATGTTGCCGATTGTATATGAACTGTCTAATCCAATGAATGTCCAGTTCAACCCACCGTTAAGAGATTTATACATTCCTGTTCCGGGATAATAACTTCTCAAAGAATTAGACTCTCCCGTTCCGCAATAAATTATTTCAGGGTTCATCGGGTCGACAGCTATCGCTCCGATCGAAGATGTGTTTTGATTATCGAAGATGCTGGACCAGCTCTGGCAAAAATTTGTTGACTTCCAGACACCGCCGTTCGCAGTTCCAATGTAAACTATCTGTGAATTCGCCGGATGAATAGCTATGGTAGTTATTCTTCCTTCTATATTTGTCGGACCGGCGAGAGTCCATTGAGAAGAATTGTCCCGCTCTTTCACAGAAATATTGTTCTTTATATATTCTACTGACTTAAGATATTCTTCCTGGGGAATTTCATCAAACGGAAATGCTCTTTGTCTTTCAAACCAATCTTCAGTCGGTACAGGACCACCGTTCTCTTCAGATACTTCAACATTATTAACGTCAGAGATCTTACCCTGATTAATCAGGATAAAGTATAAAGCGAGGATTGCCAAACATGAAATAGTACTTATTAAAATTTTACGTTCCATTTTTATTTCAGTTTTTTAAAAGTTTTTTATCATAATTTCCAAACGCCCATTTCAAAGCAGGCGGTGTAATGAATGTTGTCAGTATTACAATGATGATAATTGCCGAGAACATTGAGTCGTCAAGAATGCCGATGGATTTACCGATACTGGCAAATATCAATCCGACCTCTCCGCGCGGGACCATTCCGATCCCGATTATTTTTTTATCCATACCTTTTGCAAATATTCCGGAAACAAGTTTTCCCGCAATTGCAACAACTGTTAAAGCCAACGCTACACCAAGTATATTTAAATTGCCGAATGCAGTAATATCCACCTGTAATCCCATTATCACAAAAAATACTGGAGCAAAAATAATTTCTATCGGCTCAATAAGACTTTTTACTGTCTCGTTCTTATCTTTAAGTGCATCGTTGAAATATTCTTCCTTGATTATCAATCCGGCTGCGAATGCACCTACAATGCTGGCTAAACCGATCTTGTCACTCAGCCATGCAAGAAGGACCAGCAAGGCAAACGGAAAAAGCAGGCGGATATTTTTATTATCAAGAATTGCCGCAAATTTTATTTGCTGCCTTAAGAACTTTGCTCCTACATACAAGGTGATTCCCAAAAACAAAACTGCTTTCAATAAAATTATTGCCACGGTAGAAACCTCGAGTGCACCGCTGGAAATAATTCCTGCAACAACTGCAAGAACTATCAAACCAAGTATATCATCAATAACAGCAGCGCCCAGTACAATTTTAGCTTCGGGTATATTGAGCTTGTTCATATCTTTAAAAACTCTCGCTGTGATTCCGAGACTTGTTGCACAGAGAGTTGCCCCCACGAACAAATAAAAATTTGTTCCGTGATCGGGCAGCATGATCATGGAGGTATAATATCCCAGAAGCGAAGGAACAACAACACCAATTACCGCTGTGAGCAAAGCAGGTCCGCCTACACTGAACATCTCTTCCATACTTGATTCGAGGCCAACTAAAAAAATTAAGATCAAAACTCCGAAACTTGACAGCAGCAATATTGCCTCAACAGTCAGATTGTAACCGGAGAATCCGGGACTCTCCATAATATTCTTCAGCTCACTTCCATATCCCCCGGGCTGAAGTGATTCCTTTGAAAGATTTTTTTCTATAGCTGTTTTCCAGGTGTCGTTTTCTTTCATGCTGCTCTGAATAATTTTATTTACATCATCCTGATGACGTATCAGTGTCATGACTGGAGAATTGAATTGATACAAAACAGCACCTATAATAACTCCTACTATAAGCTCACCCAGAACTTCAGGCTGATTTATTTTTTTTGCAATGTATCTTCCAGCCACCGCTCCGGTAATTATAAAAAAAAGAATAATATAAATCGTGGAAAATTTATCTCCGTGACCTGACTCTTGATTTTTATCCTCCGTATTTGTTGAATCAGCTGCAATCTGGTTTTGCAATTTTTTGGAAACAGGAGGCTCACTTCTTACCTCACTTTTTATTTGTAAAAAAAGAAACAGAAATACTAATGAAATTAAA
>JBDTWU010000101.1:0-3820 GCA_040006535.1 bacterium
AATACAAGATTATATGTGGTTACAATGAGCGGATTTGATACTCATTCAAATCAGCTGACATCTCATCAAAACCTAATGAACCAGCTCAACTCATCTATATCTGCTTTTATGCAGGATCTTCAGCTGAATAATATAAATAACAGAGTTGTTGGTATGACCATTTCAGAATTCGGAAGAAGAGTAAATGAAAACGGGAGTGCTGGCACAGATCACGGAACGGCAGCACCTCAATTTATTTTTGGTGACCTTGTTAATGTAGGTGTTTACGGTAATAATCCGGATCTTATCAATTTGAGTAACGGCAATCTGTTTCATCAATACGATTTCCGTCAGATCTATGCATCTGTACTGAAGCAGCTATTTGCAGCGACAGATCAGGAGCTGCTTAATGTACTGTTAACTCCGTTCAATACTTTACCATTAATCATACCACAGAATCCGCAGCCTTCAAAACAGACGAATAGTGAATATGCTTTAAGCCAGAATTATCCGAACCCATTTAATCCTGCTACAAATATCAGATTCACTTTGAAGAAAGATTCAAATGTATCTCTGAAAGTTTATGATACATCGGGAAGAATTGTTCAGACATTGATCGATGGATTTAAAAATGCCGGGCAATATTCAGTATCATTTGATGTTTCAGGAAGATCAAATCTTTCCAGCGGAATTTATTTTTACAAATTGAAAACTGACAGCTTTGTGGATACTAAAAAGATGACGCTTCTTAAATAGTTTTTACTTTAAAAGTGGAATAAAGATAAAAAGTAAAATGTAAGTAAATTAAATTAAAATTTACGGAAATAATATTTTGAAACAGATTTTATTAATTACGTTTTCATTATTGCTACTTCAGGTTAACTTGAAAAGTACATTGGGACAAAGCATTCTGTTTCAATCTGATTTTGAAAATATAAACTTTACAACTCCTGACAGCCTGCCGGCCGGATGGAAGAAGCTGGATGCTGACAGTAATTTTTTCGGAGTGGGAAAGAGCTGGGCTGTAAGGGATACTACACAGATTCTGGGCGGAGATACAACTGTAAACCGTCCACATGCACATTCAGGAAGAAAATCTCTTCACATATCATGGCTCGCCGGTAAAGGAGGAGGCTATGTAAGTAATGACTGGGTCTGGACCGACAGCTTGAATATACATGGCGGTGACAGTCTTATTTTCTGGTCATTGCTGGGGAACACTAACGGTATTTCCTATTATGTGGATTCCGTACAGATCTGGATATGCTCGTCTCAGTCAGTGACGGGGGCTCAGACACATTTTTCTACAATCATAAGCAATCTTGATACGATTGCAAATGAGTGGACTGAGCATAAATATAATCTTTCACAGTTTTCCGGACAAAGAATTTTTATTGCATTCAGATATTATCTTCCTGTCCAGGAAGCATTATGGTGTAATATCGATGATATGATTATCGGAAACCGGTCGGGATCAGTTGGTATACAAAATCAGTCTGTAAATATTCCAAACCAATTTTTGCTATCGCAGAATTTTCCCAACCCATTTAATCCGGTAACAAATATAACTTACAGCATCAAATCAGCAAGCTATGTTTCATTGAAAATATTTGATGCTTCGGGTAAAGAAGTATCAAAACTTGTAGACGGAAAAGTAGCTGCAGGAACTTATGAGATAAAATTTGATGCGTCAGAGCTTTCCAGCGGAATTTATTTTTATACGTTACAGGTAAATACGCTTTCGGAAACCCGAAGAATGATGTTGCTGAAATAAATCCGGCTTATCTTCAAATCTGCGTAGAGTTGCAATTATATTAATCCACATCCTCAAATACATGCTGCTCACCTTCATCCAGAATTATTATTTTGTCTTTATATAATTTTCCGCCGCCGGAATTTAAAACTTTATTATCTTCTTTTGCTATTATTTCCTTTAGTACTACCAGCGGATAATCCGGATCGGTAAGGTATGAAATAGCGCCGTAATGCACAGGCAGCATATACCGGGCTTTCAGATCGTTGAATATCTTCAATGCCCCGTAAGATGCAACGTGATTATAGTTAAATAACTCTTCGCAATCCGTGCACGGACCTATCGGAATAACGGCAAGATCGATGTCGAATTTTTCACCAAGTTTCTTATAAGCTTTCTCATCATATAACGTATCGCCTGCATAAAAAACAGTAACGTTTTTGTATTCTATCATGTAGCCGGTGCAGCCTGGCAAATGCCATACGTAGCTGTCCAGCCCGAACCTTCCTCCGAAATGAAGCGCATACACTGCCGTAATCTTAACACTGTCGATTATTCTGGTTTCACCGATGTAATTTTTTTTGGATGAATTCCCTGTCTTCATTCTTACAAATTCAAAATTATAAGCAGGTAAAAAATCCTCTACTCCTTTCGGAAATACAAGCTTTGCTTTTGGAAATTTTTCATCGAGAGCGGCAAGTGTGGAAATACTAAGGTGATCCATATGTGCATGCGATAAAAGAATAATATCAAGCTTAGGCAATGTATTAATATCGATCGCGGCAGTCTGCCTTCTGGTCATAACTCCGCTTATTATATTATTAAAAAGCGGATCCATTAAAATTACTTTATCATATATTTGAAGAAGCGTAGAAGAATGCCCTATCCATAAGACAGATAATTTAACACTATCTCTGACAGGATCTTTTACTTTTATCTCAACTGTTTTTGGTGAGCTGAAAACGGTGGTACCCAGATTTTCTACCCCGATCATTAATAGTCTGCATCCCGGAATGCAAAGTATCAGTAATAACACAGCGAACAATCTGAAATTATATGAAATGATTTTTTTAATATTTTTCACCAGTATTTAATATAAATTCCAAAATTATATTTTGAATTATTATCTAAATTATAATTGAGCTGTAAACCGATAAATCCAAAGATCGCATAAACACCACCTTCAATTCCATAATAGCCGTTCCTGTTTTCAATATTGTTTTTTCTGAAAGTATATTTAGCACCCAGGGACATGTATAAATGTTCGCCAAGATTTTTGAGAGGAATATTTAATCTGGAGCCAGCTGCGATACCAACCTTATTAAATCCTGAATTGCTCAATGAGCCTGTTGCAAGCTCAGGCTGAATAAAGAATTCCACCGATCCCGTATATCTTCGCATCGGGTTCACGAAAAAAAACTGGATGGGTGATACATACTTATTATTGCTGAAAGAAATATTCAAAGGAGTCACCTGCCACCTCAATGCGAAGGTAATTGAATTATTATTTCCATTCCTGTCGTTGAGCCATGTAGGTGAAGGAATTAACTGAGTTACCAGCCAGGTAATATTTCTTTTTGATATGTTTTCAACATCAGTGATCTTTTCTTCATCACCTTTTGATTGAGAAAATGCTGTTAATGAATTAAAGGTCATAACTAAAAGTATCAGCAGTTTTATTATTTGAATCAATGAAAAATCTTTTTGCCTGGTCATGCTAATTAAATTGAGTGGTGCTTCCATGCGCATATATTTATGAGTGTCATTTGAAAATTTTATTAGCTTCTTCAATTATGAATTATGTGCAACCTGAATTTTACAAAATTTTCAATCAATCAGACCAAACGTTATTTTAAAATTACCTTCGGTATTATATAAACATCTTTCCAGCGAGTTAAAAGATATAAATTAAATATTGAAATTGAAATTAATTTTCGATTTAATGATATTAGTTTATAATGAATTAAATATGATAAAGATCAAACACAATAATTGATGAAGTGGATGATCTTCTTTTTATTTTTAATAATGGCACCATGTTTGTTCAAAGCAGCTCCGAACTGATTCAGCTTTGACGGAAAAGCTCTG
>JBDTWU010000102.1:0-5820 GCA_040006535.1 bacterium
AATTTGAAAGAAGGAAATTGCCATGGATTTCACTAATTAAGACGAATTAACAAAAATAAAAATTTAATAATTAGTATAAATTCGTGGCATAATAAACTTTGAATATACAGACAGTCAACATGAGTAATTTAATTCTTATTAGCTAAGATTTTATTTTAATAATTTTTAAAACTTATAAAACCAGCTCTTTCAGTTTATTCCGCGTCATCAGCGTTCTATATTTTGTCCTGTACTTTGAAATAAATGACTGCCGAAATTATTCTATCAATTATCTCTATCCAATTATTTATATTACAATACAAAAAAATTTAAATTCAATATTTTATGAACTCTGAACTATTGGAAGTAAAGGATAGAAATCTTATTGTGTCTTCAATGGCTGAGAATTTAATCGGCTCTGAAATTATTCAGCTCGCATGGTATATAAATGATAAAATAGCAAAAGGCCAGAAAATTTTTAATCTAACCATCGGTGATTTTGATCCCAAAATATTTCCACTTCCAAAAGAGCTTACGCAGGAAATTAAGAATGCTTATGATGATAACCAGACAAATTATCCGCCTGCAAACGGAACCTTTGAGCTGAGAAAAGTTGTGTCGGACTACCTGCACGAAAGAGGCGGACTTGATTACTCTCCTGAAGAAATTTTAATTACAAGCGGAGCAAGACCCATTATCTTTGCAATATATAATACGATCGTAGACCTTGATGAAGTCGTGATATTTCCTGTTCCATCCTGGAATAATAATCATTACACTCACCTTACAAGATCGCGGGTAATTACGATTGAAACTAAGCCTGAAAATAATTTTATGCCGTCTGCTGAAGATCTTGAGCCGCATATTAAAAAAGCTACACTGATATCTTTGTGTTCGCCGCTGAATCCGACCGGTACCGTTTTTACCGAAGAGGAAATAAAAGGGATTTGTGATCTGGTAGTTGATGAGAATAACAGAAGAGGAGAAAATGAAAAGCCCGTTTATGTATTGTATGATCAGATCTACTGGCAGCTTACATTAGGTGACACGAAGCATTTCAATCCGGTAGTTGTAAATCCTGCGATGAGAGATTATACTATTTTTGTCGATGGTATCAGCAAAGTTTTTGCTGCGACCGGCGTCAGAGTCGGATGGGGATATGGTCCGAAAAAAATTATCGACAAGATGAAATCAATAACATCTCATATGGGGGCATGGGCTCCGAAAGCTGAACAGGTTGCCGTTGCGAAATTCCTCGCTGATGATGCAGCAGTTAATTCTTATCTGAAATCATTTAAAATTGAAATATTAAACAGAGTAAATGCTTTTTATAAAAAATTCAAAGAATTAAAAAGTGAAGGTTACAATGTAGATGTGATCGAACCACAGGCTTCAATTTTTCTTACTGTAAAAATTGATCTGATCGGATTGAAAAAACCTGACGGTACAAAAATCAGTGAAACTAAGGACATTACTGAATTTTTGATAGAGGATGCTCACATGGCTCTCGTTCCGTTTTCATCTTTCGGATCGCCAACGGATTCAACCTGGTACCGTGTAGCCGTCGGAACATGCACGGTAGAACAGATCAGTGAGATTATGAATAATTTGAAAAATGCCCTTTCTAAATTAAGCTGAATTAAATAACCTCAAAGTCTTTTAGACTCTAAATTTAAGTATTGAATATTTATTAAACATATTTAATTTTTTTGAATAACCGGTTTTACCTTAAGTCTTAGAATAAAGAAATAAATAATTAAATGAGCCAATCACAAATATCATTATTGAAATGGATGTTAGAAGATATTCGAATGGAAACTCTTGAAGGAGTGAAACATCTTACAAAGGAACAGCTGATGCAGAATCCCATCGAAAGTGAATATCCAATCGGATCATATCTTTTACATTTAGCAGAATGCGATATCTACTGGCTCGAGCAGCTGTCAGGAATTGAACAGCCTGAGGAATTGAAGAAAAAATCTTTTTGTGATAAATGGTTTGATCCGTTTCAAACCCCGGAACCTCCAGGTGAAACTCTCGAAATAAATTATTATCTGGATGTAATACATGAAGCAAGAAAAAATTTCCTGGATTATATATCTGCAATGAGCGACGAACAGCTTGATGAAATCATACTTAGGAAAGGAAATGTAAAAACAAAAGAGATGCCGAAGAAATGGATAATCTATCACTTGCTTGAACATGAAGCTCATCACAGAGGACAAATGTTTATGCTCATTCGCAAAGCTGGCTGGAATAAAAAGTAACTCAGCAAATTTATTAATATCGAATCAAACCTCATTAGAAAAGTTTCGTGCCTTCGTGTCAATTTTTTAAGTATTTATGCAAAAGAATAAAATACGGTGTGAGTGGTGCTTGCCTAAAGGTAATGCATCTGCAAATGATCTGATGATAAAATATCACGATGAAGAATGGGGAAATCCTGTTCATGATGACAGAAAGCTTTTTGAATTTTTGATACTGGACGCCTTTCAGGCAGGGCTAAGCTGGTCAACAATTATTAACAAGCGCGGTAACTTCCGGAAAGCATTCGATAATTTTGATTATACAAAAATTGCAAAGTATAATGAAATAAAATTGAACAAGCTTCTCATTGATGCAGGAATTATACGCAACAAGATGAAGATTTATGCTTCGGTTGAGAATGCAAAAGTTTTTATGAAGATTCAGCGTGAGTTCACCAGCTTCGATAAATATATCTGGCAGTTTACCGGAGGAAAGACGTTGCAAAATAATATTAAACTACATAAGCACATTCCTGCAACATCAAAAGAGTCAGACGCGATGAGTAAAGATCTGAGGAGCCGCGGTTTTAAATTTGCGGGCTCAACCATTTGTTATGCCTTTATGCAGGCTGCCGGCATGGTGAATGATCATATTGAAGATTGTTTCAGATATAAATCCTTATCAAAAAATAAATAATTTTCTACAATCGATACGAATAATTATTCCGTCCTGAAAAAATATCTTCCGCAGGATTCAATTCCGGTTGTCCTGGATTGGATAGATGAATATAAATTTTTACTTAAGATCACCAGATCCCGGACAACAAAGCTGGGAGATTACCGGCATCCTTTCAGGGGTAAGTACCATCAGATTACTATCAATCATAATTTAAATAAATTTTCTTTCCTGATAACCCTTATCCATGAAGTTGCCCATCTGGTTGTCTGGAATAAATTCGGGAATAAAGTCCTGCCCCATGGGAAAGAATGGAAGGAAGAATTTAAGACCCTTTTAAAACTCTTTCTTGACCCGGTAATTTTTCCGACTGATCTTCTTGAGAGTCTTCAAAATTATTCTGTAAATCCCAGAGCTTCAAGCTGTTCGGATATTGATCTTGTAAAAATTTTGAAAAAGTATGATGATATTTCAGATTACGTTCATCTGGAAAATATTTCTGAAGACAGCATCTTTCAAATTGCGAACGGCAGGACATTTATCAAAGGAAAACGGATGAGGAAGAGATTTCTCTGCATTGATACATCAACAAAGAAAAAATATCTGATCAGTCCAGTAGCTGAGGTTATACTAACATCATTGTTCTGAATGATCTTTAATACTCCGGATATGTATTATATAAAAATAATAAATTAGAAAAAGCTTATAGCACATGAGTTTTAAAAATACAATCCGCAAAAATGTTTTTCTTTATATCAGCTCAATTGCCAGCTTTATATTACTGGTCGGGATCGTTTATTTTTTTCCTGTGGGCTTCAGTTCTTACAGGATCCGTGACACATTTGCACCTCTGTGGTTTTTTATAACCAGCACGGGAGCTTTCTATGGGGGAACGGCAATAATAATTTCTGTTTTAATTTATCTTTTAGTCTATTTCAAACGATATAAAAACAATTCATCGGGAGCAGTTTTATTTGTTCTTATAATTTTTGTTGTACAGATCTTCATGGCAGGATCAACACTATTTTTTTTTAAGGATTATTTTCATAATGAACGTCCTTCTCAATTTTTTCTTACCAGCAGAGGATACATAGACAGCAGCGGTGTTAAATTTTTTGCACTCTCGATGGAGGAGAAGAGAAAATATCTGCATCTGAGAATACAAGCTAATAAGGATAGCATCGAAGATGTGTATCCGCCAATTCTTGAAGGCTGGATATATGACTCGGGATACTCCTTTCCTTCCGGTCATTCTGAAACTGCATTTTTCCTGGGGACGATCATGGCTTTTATTCTTTATACAACACAACGCAATAAAATTTTCAGCATCATACCTTTTATATGGGCAATACTTGTATGTCTGTCAAGAGTGGTAATAGGAATTCATTTCCCAATTGATGTAACTGCCGGTGCATTTGTGGGATTGGCCCTGGGCTTAACTGTAATCTCTCTGAATAAAATTAATAAGATCTTCGAATAATCCCGCACGCAGCATATTTTAGAGCGAAACAGGATCTTTCCATATTAGAGTATTACCCGCTTTAAAATGCACGCGAACTTAGCCGGTGTTTCGATTTTAGTTATGGCAATGTTGAATTAATAAGTTGTAAGATTCTCGGTTGAAAAGGAATAACAGTATCAGTAATTTTATCTAAAAAAAATAATGAGCAAGCAGGAATATATTCTGGGAGTAAATCAGACTGAGCTTGAAAGACTGGAATTTCAGCATAAGGTATGGAAAAACGTTACAGATGATTTTTTCCGGAGAATAAAAATTCAGAAAGGCTGGAAGTGTCTTGACGTAGGCGCAGGCCCGGGCTTTGTAACAATGGATCTGAGAGAATTGGTGGGTGATAACGGAGAAGTCACAGCTCTTGAGCCATCAGAATTTTATTTGAATTATCTTAAAGTGAAATGCGAGACAAATGATTTTCAAAATATAAAATTTATTCATGGAAATCTGGAAGATGTAAAGATTGAAAATCAATATTATGATTTTATTTTTTTAAGATGGGTAATTGATTTTGTTCCGGAGCCGGAAAAATTCCTTCTGAAGCTTCTGGATGCATTAAAGAAGGGCGGAGTGATCGCGATACAGGATTATGCTTACGAAGGGATTACTTTATTTCCCAAGGGAGGAGCTTTTGATAATATTGCGGAGGCGGTGAAGGCATACTGGAATGCCGGTGGCGGAGATCCTTATTTTACCGTTAAAGTACCGTCGCTTTTCAAAAAAAATAATATCGAGCTTGTTGAATATAAGCCTGTAATTTTGGCTGGAGACAAAGACAGCGGTGTTATTGAATGGGCTCACAGATTTTTTACTGTACACTTGCAGCTTATGGCTGACAAAAAAATTATTTCACAAAAAAAGGCAGATGATCTATTAGAAGACTGGCTTCAACACCGTCAACATCCGGATACAATTTTCTTTTCACCGATGATTGTAGATATAACAGGTAAGAAAAGTTAACTCAATTTATCAGATCAAACCTTTAGCTTTCAGGATCATATCGATCACTTCCCTCACTGCACCTTCTCCTCCGTTTTTTTTACAAACATAGTCAACATGCTTCTTAACTTCATCAATTGCGCTGTTCGGAGCACATGAAAATCCAACCTGTTTAAGCAATGGAATATCAAACTCATCATCACCTATGTAAGCAAAATTTTCTTTTTCCAGTCCGTGATTTTTTTTCAGCTCTTCAAATGGCAAAATTTTATCTGAAATATTCTCAAATATGAAATGTATCTTTAACCGGTCAACGCGCATCTGATTCACTTTAGAGCTCATGCCGCTTATCACTGCAAACTTCAGCCCAAGCTCTCTGCCACGGGTAAGACCGTAACCGTCATGTGTGTGAAACATTTTAATGTCCTCACCATTGCTCGAATAAATGATATGCCCCGTAGTAAGGC
>JBDTWU010000103.1:0-2182 GCA_040006535.1 bacterium
AGAAATTATTAAAGGCAGTGAATTCAAAATATTCAATGATGCAATTGATACAGGAGGTATTGTTGCTGCTATAAAATTAGAACAGCAGGAAGTTACGCGCAGGATAATCGATTCTTTAAATGATTATGTTAAAGGATTAGGATTCGGTGGGCTTGGTTACCTGAAGTTTAATAAAGTCGGAACTGTTCAGTCCCCTATATTAAAGTTTTTATCGGAGGAAATTATCGGCAGCATTAAAACAATTTTGAAAACAAATAATGGAGATGTAATTTTTATATTAAGCGGAGAAGTGAAAAAAGTTCAGACCTCACTTGGTTCGCTCCGGTTAAAGCTCGCTGAAGAATTTAAGCTTATAGACGAGGGAGCTTTTGAATTTTTATGGGTTACTGATTTTCCTTTATTTCAATATGATGAAAAGGAAAAAAGATTTGTCGCAGAGCACCATGTATTCACGATGCCTAAGGATGAGTATTTGAAATTTCTGGATAGCCGTGACAGGGATGAGGTTGAAAGCATCAGGGCATTTTGTTATGATTTGGTTTTGAATGGTCAGGAATTAACCAGCGGCAGCATTCGTATTCACAGATCCGACATTCAAAAAAAAGTATTTGATATAATCGGCCTTACTGAAGAAGAGGCAAAAATGAAATTTGGTTTCATCCTCGAAGCTTTCAGGTTTGGTGCACCTCCGCATGGAGGTGTCGGCATAGGTTTCGATAGGATCATTGCAATATTATGCGGATTGAAATCAATAACTGACACCATTGCTTTTCCAAAGACTTTAAAGGCATCATCATTGATGGATGAAAGTCCGAGTGAAGTAATTAAAGAACAGCTGAATGATTTAGGAATTCAGTTGAAAGGTATTCTTTAGTGGGTTATATAAAAGTTATAATAACGGAGAGAAGTAGCTTATTCACTTTCTTTATCTGTGATCCTGACAACTTCCCTGAGCTTTTTTTTGATTACGCTTTCAAGAGTATATGAGTTTATGTCAATGGCCTCAGGAACTTCTGCCAGTACTCGTATCTCTTTTCGATTAAGGTTTAAAACTATACATAGTTCTTCATGCATCTTATATAATTCGGAAACAAAGATTATTCTCACCATTCCAAATTTATCATACCAATCCGGGCTTTTTAACTTAAATAAGTTTTTGTATTCCTCATTCCATTTTTCTATGCAATGTGCTAGTACCTTTTTCAGGACATCTATGTCAGAGTTGTGACGCTGAGCTACGGTAATAAGTCTTTTCATCAATAGTGAATTCATATATTTAAGCAAAATAAAAAACTCATTCTTACCTTCCACAACAATTAATAACAATTTATATACCAAATACCTATTCAAATATTTTTTCGATCTGAATGTCTAAGTAGAATTTTGTTTTGGTTTTGTAATCCTTAATAGATATTAACAAGTATGTGTTGGGAATTAACTAGTGTGCAGTTGTTAAACAAATGAATTTGGTAATTCGATAAAAATTGTAAACCATTATTTATATAGTTTCTTCTCCTGTGTAAATAATTTTAGTTAGTATGATGAAAAAAATTATAAATTAAAAAATTTATTTAATTTGGCAGAAGAAGAGATTACTGATAATTCAAAAAATTTAAAATTCCAAATTCCCGTTTAAGTCATTCCATAAAAGTCACTTTGCCTGTGTTTATATCATACACTCCCCCAATAATATCAATTTCTCCTTTATCTTCCATCTCCTTTAAAATTGGACTATTCCTCCGGATATTGTTCATTGTTAATAATACATTTTTATCTGTTACCTTATCAACATACTCTTTGTTTTTAGAATTTTTATCTCCTGTAAAAGTTGAAAGGCTGTCTATTGCGGGAAGGATTTTTTCCAGAAGTTCTGTAATATTTCCTAATTTTACATTATCAATCGCAGCTTTAATTGCACCGCATTCTGTATGTCCTAAAACTACAATTAGTTTTGAACCAACAACTTTGCATCCGAACTCCATGCTTGCAAGCATATCCGGGTTGACAATATTTCCGGCTACTCTTGCTACAAATATATCTCCTACTCCAAGATCAAAGACTTTTTCAACCGGAACCCGGGAGTCAAGACATGACAAAATTACTGCCGAAGGAAATTGTCCATTTGAGGTTTCAATTATCTGTTTAGGATAATCGGTAAATGTCAGATCACCTTTTACAAATT
>JBDTWU010000104.1:0-3934 GCA_040006535.1 bacterium
CCACCGTCATCAGTATATGTCGCATATACGTTCACAGAATAGGCTGCAGGATTTTCACGCGTATCATACCATTTCATATAAAGTCTCCCTGTTTCTTTTTCACACCATATTGCAGGAAACCACTGATCACTTAGTTCGGGATCGGTATTATCATTTACCCTTATCCTCGCTGACCAGGTTGCGGCCTGATCATCAGAATATTGCAAAAAAATATCAGGTTTATTGCCGTTGCCCACGGGCTCATTAGAAGCATAGACAAGATAAAACCTGCCTCTTTTCGGACCATAGCTATTATCCATAGCTATCATTGGATACGGGCGGGTTCTTCCATTATTTATTACAAGTCTACCCTGAGTATTTAATGATCCTACGTAGCCCGCAACGTTTAAGCTTGACTGAACTGTAAATGTCGCACCTCCGTCAGTTGATTTGTGAAATGTATAAATTACGGGCACCGTTGATCCCGTATTTGTTACATACATTACTGTGCCTCCCTGTATACTGCCATTGGGACCGACTGCAATCATGGTCCCGGGTACAGTATTAGATGAACTATATGTAGTAGCCCAAGTCGCTCCGTTGTCAGTACTTCTTGAGAAATTACCAGGTGTAATTGCCGCATATAAATAATTTGAATAAGGACCGGCGGTCTGATCTGCAGCTAAGGTATTGCGGTCATTTCCGGTTACTGACAATACCCCTGCTTCGTAATTAGCACCTCCGTTTGTTGATTTGTAAATGTACTGTCCGGTTACTCCTGAACCATAATGCAATGTTCCAAGACTATCGAAAGCGGACCACGGATCACAGCACGTCGACGAATGATAACTGGGATTACTGGAAATCCAGTCATGGCCGTTAATTGTATAGTAAGCCCTTTGACCGCCTGATGCGTTTACTCCAAATTGCATATTAAGAGGGTTTCTGGGATTTGACACCAGCATTTGTTCTGCAAAATCAATTCCTATTTCAAAGTTATCAAATCCTGTTGAATCTGTAATAATATCAGACTTATCATCACCCTTAACGTAATGCGACATTGCTTCACGAGTAGGTCTGTCAATTAACGGATCACTTTCATCGTAATTGAATATAGTGCTGGTCCCCTGTCCCTGAAATACTTCTATTCCAATAATAGTAAAAATAATTAATAAGACTAAAGATGTGAAACCACTTTTCAAAATAGAATAATTTTTTTTCATTGCTTATTTTTGATTTTTGTAAAATAATTTTTGTGCAGATAATATATATCTAAGAGTTTTCTGTTACAATTGTAAAACTCACACTTTATTAATTCGAATTAATTCGCTAAATCTGTTTTAATCATCCAAAAGTTTCTGAAATAATATGCAGGCAGAGGAAATTCAGGATCTTAAAGTGTGAACTTTCATCGCAATTAGCACTCAGAAAACCAGTTCGATATTCAAAAGCTCTCTTCTTAATATTTCAAGTGCTCTCTGAGATGCCCTTTCAATATTTATATCTCTCCGGTTTCCGAATAAAAAGTTTTTGGCATAAGTTTTCTCATTGCTTGAAAAGCCGATCCATACAAGCCCGACAGGCTTTTCCTCCGAGCCGCCAGAGGGACCCGCTATTCCTGTTGAAGATAAAGCAAAATCTGTTCCCATCAGCTCTCTGATACCACATGCCATTTCTTTCGCAGTCTGTTCGCTTACAGCACCATATTTTATTATCGTCTCTCTTCTGACCTTGAGCAGGTCAAATTTTTCTTTGTCCGAGTATACACAAGCGCCACCTGTATAATATTTAGAACTTCCCGGCACGCTTACTATTCTTGAAGAAATTCTTCCGCCTGTGCAGGATTCCGCTAATGACAATGTTTGATTCCTTTCAGCAAGTATATCTCCGATTACTCTTTCGAGCTCATCTTCATTTACTCCGTAAATATAAATTCCAATTTTTTCCCTGATCTTTGCTTCTATCCTTTCAAGCTTGATCTTTGCTTCATTCTCATCAGTACCCTCTACATTTATTCTTAAGCGGACTCCTACGGTTGAAGGAAGAAACGCAAGCTTACTATCTCTAACTATTTCATTTATGTTTCCGAGCATTTCACTTAAAGTAGATTCTCCCAAACCGGTCGTAAGTAAAGTTTTCTGCAATAGAAAAGTTTTTATACTTCCGGAAAATTTCTTTTTAAGCAAAGGCAGCACTTCATCCTCTAACATACTTTTCATTTCGAACGGAACTCCGGGCATAGCTATGAATATTTTATTTTCCCTTTCAATCAGGATTCCCGGCGCTGTGCCGTTTGAATTCCAGATAACTTTCGAATTTCTGGGAATCAGCGCCTGACCTTCATTCACCTTAGGCATATTTAGATTTCTTGAGCTGAAAATATTCTTAACATATGATAAAACTTTTTCATCTGTTACTAATTCGTCTTCAAAAAATTTTACAAGGCAAGGCTTGGTAATGTCATCATGGGTCGGTCCAAGACCTCCTGTAATAATTGTTAGATCATAGTTCGAAAATGAATCTTCAAATTCACTCAGCATGATGCTTTCCTCATCGCCTATCACAACTGTTTTTTCTAATGGAATCCCGATTGAGAAAAGCTTTTCTCCGATAAATGCTGCATTGGTATTTACTATCTGGCCGATCAGTATCTCGTCACCGACAGTTATCAATTTCGATTTCAAAGATTTTAGATTTTGGATGTGAGCACTTGAAGTTTTAAATTTGGATTTTAAATATTAAATTCACCATTCATTATTCACTATTGATTATTACTCTAACTTAATCAAATTTAAATTACAAAATTAAAATTTAAATAGTGAGATCAGGTATACAGTAACACCGGCATATAATCCCGCAACCACATCATCCATTATGATCCCGAATCCGCTTTTCATTCTGTCAAAATATTTTGCCGGCTGAATCTTGGTAATATCAAAAAATCTGAATAATAAAAAACTTATTATTAAATAAGACAGGCTTATGGCGCTTCCCGATAATACCAGGAAAACTAAAACCGTTATCCACATCCCGATTGCTTCATCAATAACTATAACAGAGGGATCATCACCATATTTTTTCATAACCCGCTTTGAAGTGAAAATACCTGTTGTAAAAGAAAAAACTATTAATAAGAAGAGCACAACAGGGATGTGGAAAATACTGAAGAAAAAAATCAATAATGCTGCAAGGCTGCCAACTGTTCCGCTTGCTTTTGCGGAATATCCGGTAAAGAAAAAGCTTGAAAAGAGATTGCTGAAAAAATCTATTTTTGCATTTGCATCTACTACTATCTTTTCTTTAATTAGTCTCAACAGGTTTCACTAAAGTTTTACTTTCAAAAAAATATGTGATACCTGTGTACAATGTTATTATTGTTACAAAAAAAATAATATAATAATTAATTTCCGAATGTATAAAATTCCTGATGGAATTTTTTAAACCGGGATCTATTGCAAAAGTTGTCATGCAAATCAAAATTACAATCAAAAAAATATATGTCATCTGAATAAAGGTTTTGGTCTTTGCAATAAAAGACGTCTTCATGGTTTTACCGTTGAGCTCCTGGATCGACCTTAAAATTGTAATAGTAATATCACGCACTACAACAGTTATGACCATCCAAAGGGGTATTATATTAATAAGATAAAAACCTATAAATGCTGTTGATGTCAAAACTTTATCTGCAAGCGGATCGAGAAATATTCCTGCTTTGCTTATCTGTCCGAACTTCCTTGCATGCCATCCGTCATACCAGTCAGTGAGTACCGCAATAAATAAAACTATAAACGAAAGCTTAATATAAAATGGATCGCCGGAGAGAAATAAAAATAAAAAAACCGGCGCTAATATAATTCTTAGCAACGATAATTGATTCGGGAAAGACACCTTCTTAAATTACAATTTGAGATTCTGGATTTACGATTTCTTACACCTAAGTCTTTTTCAAAATATG
>JBDTWU010000105.1:0-3302 GCA_040006535.1 bacterium
TTTGAATAGCTTCAATCCGATATTGTAAACTGCATTATAATTATGTAAGATTCATTACATTAACTCTTAATTTCAAATTGAGTAATTTGAAATTAAAAATATCATAATGCTGACATTCATAGTTATACTTTACTTTATTGTGGCTTCGATTGGAATATATCTTTTAATAAAACTACTCTCAGGCAAGACTTCGAAATTAGTTGTGGGTATTATACATGGATTGCTGGGATTGTTTGGAATTTCATTTCTCATAATTTACACATCTTTTAAGCAAGGCGATACCCCGGTTATCAGCATATTACTTTTTGTCATCGCATTTTTTTTCGGAGGAGGAATGTTTGTTATGTCTGTTCAGGATAAAAAATTTCCAAAGACAATTGCATTTATTCACGTCGCTATTGCATTGACCGGGATAGTGCTCCTGATAAAATTTTGGCTGGATTAATTCTCTTACATTTAATAATCCGGAGGTTAATAATATTATTTTTAAATAATTTCTTTTGTAATTCTCTTAACTTAGTACACGAGAAAAAATAGGAACGCTGATGACGCAGATTATCGCTGATTTTATTAATTTTCATTTGAAAGTTTATTTATTTATAAAAAATGAAAGTTTATCTCAAATTTTCTTAACCGAGTATTTAAATTACAAAAAAATTATTAAAAACATTAATAAATAAAATCCGTGAAAATTAGCTAAATCAGCGTTATCCGCGTTCCAATAAGTTTTGTCGTGTAAGTAGTTCTCTTAATCATTACCGGAGTTGGAATTTAGTTTGCGGTAAATTAGTTTTATATTGCTCTTATTAATTCATATCAAAAACAAATCTCAATTTAATTTATGATCAATCTTCAAAATCCTGATAAGTTTGTTTCAAGACATATTGGACCTGATGAAAAAGAAATTAGCCTGATGCTGGAAGCTGTAGGGGCATCTTCTCTCGATGAGCTCATCTCACAGACTATACCGCAGCAGATCAGAAATGAAAGAGAACTAAATCTCAGTGATCCCGTGAGCGAGTTCGATTTTTTACAAAACTTGAAAAAAATTGCTGCGAAAAACAAGGTTTACAAATCGTATATCGGATTGGGCTATTATCCTACTATTACACCGCAGGTAATTCTCAGAAATATTTTTGAAAATCCGGGCTGGTATACACAATACACACCATATCAGGCGGAAATATCCCAGGGGAGATTAGAAGCATTGCTTAATTTTCAAACTGTGGTGATTGATCTTACAGGAATGGATATCGCTAATGCATCTTTGCTCGATGAAGGTACATCGGCCGGTGAAGCCATGCTGATGTTCTATAATGCGCGAACCGGTAATAAAAAAAATGCCAATACTTTTTTGGTTTCAGAAAATTGTTTCCCTCAGACGATTGAAGTCGTGAAGACACGTGCTACACCTCTGGGAATAAATATTATTGTCGGTGATTATAAAACATTTGAATTAACCGATGAAGTGTTTGGTATATTGGTTCAGTATCCTGATGCCAACGGCGAGATACAGAATTACAGACATTTATTTGCCGAGGCTAAAGGGAAGGAAATAAATACAATTGCAGCTGCTGATATTCTCAGCCTTACATTATTAACACCTCCCGGCGAGTTTGGCGCGGATGCGGTTGTAGGATCTACTCAGAGGTTTGGTGTTCCAATGGGTTATGGAGGACCGCATGCAGCGTACTTTGCGACGAAAGATAAATATAAAAGACAGTTACCGGGAAGGATTATTGGTGTATCAGTTGACATCCATGGAAACAAGGCTTACCGTATGGCACTTCAGACCCGGGAGCAGCATATTAAAAGAGAGAGAGCTACAAGCAATATCTGTACAGCTCAGGTTTTGCTTGCAGTGATTGCCGGTATGTATGCAGTATATCATGGACCCGTACTACTGAAAGCCATAGCTGAAAAAACTCACGGACTGGCAAGGCTGCTGGAATATGCTTTGAAGAATTTGGGTTATAAACAGCTGAATAATGTTTATTTTGATACATTGAAAATTAGTATTGACAAAAATAATATCCCAGACATAAAAAAGCTTGCCGAGAATTTACAAATTAATTTCAGATATTTTGAAGATGCAATTGGAATTTCCGTAAGTGAGGTTACAGAGATTGAAGACATCGAAGAAATTGTTTCTATATTTGCTGAGGCAGCCGGAAATAATAAAATGCCCGATCTGAAAAAATTAATTGAAGAAATAGAATTAAATTATCCGGAAGAATTTACCAGACAAAGTAATTATTTGCTGCACCCTGTTTTTAATACACATCATTCTGAAACGGAAATGCTTCGTTATCTTAAAGGTCTTGAAAATAAAGATCTTTCACTTACAACTTCAATGATACCTCTGGGTTCATGCACAATGAAGCTTAATGCAACCACTGAGATGGCTTCATTAAGCTGGCGGGAATTCAGTGACATGCATCCTTTTGTTCCGCTTGAGCAGGCTGCAGGTTATCTTGAAATTATTTCAGAGCTGGAAAAAGATCTGTGTGAGATCACCGGATTTTCGGCAATTTCTTTGCAGCCAAATTCCGGAGCACAGGGTGAATATGCAGGCCTGATGGTAATTCGCCAGTATCACCTTAAGAGGGGAGATACACACCGTAACGTTTGTCTGATCCCGGCTTCAGCTCACGGGACAAATCCCGCGAGTGCCGTAATGGCAGGAATGAAAGTAATAGTGGTTAACAGTGATACAAACGGAAACATCGATCTGGAAGATTTGAATAAGAAAACAAATCTCTATAAAGACAGGCTGGCAGCTCTAATGGTAACTTATCCTTCCACTCACGGGATATACGAAGAAACTATCAGGGAAATTTGTAAAACAATTCATGATAATGGCGGACAGGTTTATATGGACGGAGCGAATATGAATGCCCAGGTTGGCCTGACGAGCCCGAAGATGATCGGGGCTGATGTCTGTCACTTAAATCTTCATAAGACATTCTGCATTCCTCACGGCGGCGGCGGTCCTGGAATGGGACCTATCGGTGTGGCTGAACATTTGAAAACATTTCTGCCGTCACATCCCGTTGTGAAGATAGGGGATGAAGATTTTATTGCCTATAATTTTGCAGTTAATCCAGGTAATGTGAAGAAAAAAATGAATGTGGTGCTCACAACTACGGCTACCGAAATGATCATGGAAGGTACTTGGAGTACCAACTTTACCCGTAACCACAAGCCGTATAAAGGTACAGTCTTGTTGAAGAGAAAAATTGATTTTAAAAAACTGGACTTGTTTAAAAGCCTGGATACATTGAACCTGGCTTCCGGGTTAT
>JBDTWU010000106.1:0-6805 GCA_040006535.1 bacterium
TGAGAATTATTTCTGCAGATTTATTTCTATTTTAAGTTACAGCTATTAACCTTTCGCAAATGCTAAAGGTATCGCCCGCCCTATATATCGCTGTCGCCTATGCAGACGGAATAAATCTTTTCTCCAAATCCCCGGCTGCCGGCTCATTTTAAATTCAAATCCCGGTTGCTTACAATGAAATGTTGGCGGGCGTAACTTTTTTTCTTTTCAGATTTCATACATTAAAAATAATTTGTTATAATAAATCTATACCTCAGACTACATTCCGGCCCTGAATTAATCTGATAATAACTATTATTACTGCAATTACTAATAATACATGAATCCATCCTCCGAGCGTATAGGATGATACAAGACCTAAAACCCACAACACAAGCAAAATTACAATTATTGTCCACAACATTTTATTCTCCTTAATTAATTTTTAGAAAAAATTGTACTGATTTGTTTTAAAACCGGAATCGGATAGTATTGTATAAATTATTGCATCAACTGAAAATTCCGATAACAGTGGCTTTAAGTCATCGGAATTCTCTTTTATTTCAGGCTCTGAAAGCATTCTAAAACCGAATAATGTTAGCTGATTTAGCATTTAATAATTTGATTTGTTAGGTTTATTCCTGTCTTCAAAACTGGGTTTGTTTTTATCTTCCTTATTAAGTTTATTTCTTTCATCATTATAAGCATTAACTCCCGAATTCATTGCATTTTTTACCTTAGCTGCACCTTCATCTAACTTATCCTTTCCTTCATTTATAAGATCGCTTGTCTTGCCGGTCAGAGAATCGACTTTATCCTTACCCTCACTTAACAAGCTTTCTGCTTTTTGTTTAGCATCGGATAATATTTGTGAAGCTTTATCTTTTGCATTCATTAACATTAATTCTGCATCATCCATCAACTCATTTTTCTTCTCCGAAATATCCTGTCTTAATTCTCTCCCGCTTTTAGGTGCATATAATAATGCAGCTAAACCGCCAATTATACTTCCGGTTAATAAACCGGTTAGAAAGCTGGTGGAACTGTTCTTTTCCTCAAACATTTTAGTTCTCCTTCTTTTATTTTTAATTTTCATTTGTAAAATTTAATTTTGGTAAATACATTTTGTTTTGTGGAAATTTTGCTTGAAGTATATGTATTATTTAATTGTTGTTGTTGAATTTGCCACTTTTATAGGGAAATATATTACAACTGAAAGCTTGCCTCTGAAAACTCAGGCCGTTCAGATTAATTACTAAATATTACAGTTAAACTTAATTATAATTGACTTATTTTTTAAAAACTAAAATAATCTTATTACTCACATACATTTTTTACAATAGTGGTGCCACAATCAGATTATAGTATTTTGCTTATATTTTAAAACATATCTAATAAAAAAAAATTTTACCTGACATGTTTGACAGAAAAATGTCAGCGAAATAAAAAATATTATGAGACCTGAACTTGTAAAAAAATTTTCTGATAGTTTACAGACACTTGAGAAAAATCTTCCTCTGGAGAAATTTATTCCATCTGCATTTCTTATCTCAATATTATGCATGTTCATGCTGAGTCTGATTACATACACCAACATCCGAAAATACGGTGAAGATATTAATTCAGTAAACAGGGCAAATGAAGTTATCAAACAGGTAGACAGGATAAATATACTATCGGTTGAGATTCCTCTTATAAGAAGAGGCTACGAAGTAACGGGAGAAGACAAATATTTGAAAATAATTGATTCGATTAAGGCTGAAAGTGTGAAACAGATAAATAATCTGAAGAAATTAACTTCATACGAGGGCAGAGATCAGCATAAGATTTCAAGTCTCGATTCGATTGCAAAAGTAAATGCAGAACTTGTATACAGTTCGCTCAATACCAATTCAACCAGTATTGATACAATTCAAATAGAGATCACGAAAATCATTCAAAATAATTTAAATGAAATAAAAAGAACTTCTGATGAAATTGTAAATGAAGAGTTATCTTTATTAAAGGCAAAAACAGGAAATGTTACATCAGCAAATTTCACGCTCCAGATCTTTATAATTATTACAGGACTGTTTTCATTTCTGATGATTGGTTTGTCTCTGTATATATCATCCAAATTAATCAGAAATAAAAATAAGGCTGAACTGCTGCTCATAAAATCCTATGAAGATCTTGAAGATATTGTTGAAGAAAGAACGGGCGAGCTTCAAAATAGCAATGAAAAGTTAACTGAAGAAATTTCGGAAAGAGAAAAAATTGAAAATACACTTCGTGAAAGTGAACATAGGTTTAAGATGCTTGCTGATTCCGCACCTGTCTTAATATGGATGACAGGGAAAGATAAATTAAGCACATATGTTAATAAGGGCTGGCTTGAATTTACAGGAAAGAGCCTGGAAGAGGAGTTAGGAGAGGGTTGGACTGCCGATGTACAATCCGATGATTTACAGAAATGTTTGCAAACTTATAATGAGGCGTTTGAAAAAAAAGAGCCTTTTGAAATTGAATTGAGATTGAAAAATATTAACGGGGAATATGTGTGGTATTTAACCAGAGGTGTCCCCAGGTATGAAGGAAATGAGTTTGTTGGTTACATTGGGTCTTGTATCGATATCAACAGCAGAAAGATAAATGAAACATATTTAAAGGTACAATATGAAGTTTCAAAAACACTTTCCGAATCCAAAACAATTGAAGAGATGTCTCAGAGAGTTTTAAAAGAAGTTTGTTCCGGTATAAAATGGAATTTCGGACAACTCTGGACAATAAACGATGATAAGCTAAGTCTGAATTCCACGTGGGGAGATAATGAAACCGATATATCTCAATATAATCACATTGAGGAAAAATCCAAAACACTTTCCCTTGCTGCCGGAATGCCGGGCTGTGTATTTAAGGAGAAGAAATCAATTTGGATGAATGATATAATGAATGATAAAACTTTTGTAAGAAAAGAATTAGCTTCCCGAATGGGCTGGAATTCAGGGCTTGGAATTCCAATTTCAAATGGTGATAAAGTTATAGGAGTAATCGAGTGCTTTAATAAAAAGAGTTTAGAGGAGCGAAAAGATCTGATTGAAGTTTTGGAATCAGCGGGAAGGCAGATAGGTAACTTTATAGAACGCAAAAGGGCGGAGGAAAAATTAAAAGAATTTTATACAGAGCTTGAACAAAAAATAAAAGGACGAACTACGGAGCTGGCTACAACATTGTCCAAACTGATAAGCGAGATGGAGGAAAAAGAAATTATTCAAAATAAAATAAAAATACTTGCACATGCTATCAGAAGCATAAAAGATTGTGTGTTTATTACGGATCTGGATTACAATATACTTTTTGTTAACCAGGCGTTTGAAGACTCCTATGGATTTTCTGAAGAAGAAATTCATGGAAAGAAAATTCCATTATTAAAAGAGGAAGCTATCACTAAAAATCTCAGGGATGATATCATTAAGAAAAGCTTAAGGGAGGGTTGGAAAGGAGAGCTATTGACTTTGCGCAAGGATGGATCGAAATTTCATACATACCTGTCTACTTCATCTATTAAAAATGAAGAAGGAAAAACAGAAGCTATAGTGGGAATATCTCAGGATATATCAGAAATGAAAGAGTATGAAAAACTAATCAGCAAAAGAAATAATCTTTTAAATACACTGAATGATATTATAAGATACACTAACAAGACATTCAATTTTGAGAGCGCAATTCAGTATTCAATTAATAAAGTTTGCCAGAATACTAACTGGGAGGCCGGTCATTGTTATCTGCTTAAGAATGATGAGCTTACATCACTTCAGATATGGAATGAAAAGCTGCCTGAAAACTATTCTCAATTTAAAAAAGTAAGTGAAGAAGCTGTCTTCATTAATGGAGAGGGTATGCCCTGGAATATACTTAGATCGGGAGGATCCGAATGGAAAATGATTGATGATCTAAAAGACGAGAAAATTTATAAAAGATTAAATATTTTAAAAGATACCGGTATAAAAACGGGGATATGGGTACCTATTCCGATGCAGGATGAAAATATCGGAGTACTAGAGTTTTTTACACGGGAAGAAGAATCCAAAGATATTGAAGTACTTGAATGTATAAAGAATACCGGGATCGAGCTGGGGAGCCTTTGCGAGAAGCTGAACACAATAAAGAGAATAAATGAAAGTGAAAAGCTTCTTAATGATGCTCAGCATATAGCTAAGCTGGGCAGTTGGGAGTGGGATATTTTAAAAGATACAATACAGTGGTCAGATGAATTGTATTCAATTTTTGAAATTAAGAAACAGGACTTTGCTTCCCCGACTTATGAAGGTTACCTTCAACGCATTTATGATGAGGACCGGGAAATGGTAAATGCATCGGTAAAAAAAGCTATGAAGGATAAGACTAAGTTTGATTTTTTTCACAGGATCCTTACTCTGTCGGGGAAAATTAAAAATGTAAAATCACAGGGGGAAATTTTTGTCGATGATTCCGGCACTGTAATCAGAATGTTTGGAACTGCTCATGATGTAACTGAAATAAAACGTGTAGAAGAAGAATTATTGAGAGCGAATGCCAAGCTTGTTGCAACACAAAAGGAATTAATTCATAATGAAAAGCTGGCGGCTTTAGGGAGATTTTCATCAGGCGTTGCACACGAAATAAGAAACCCACTTGCCAACATTGCAAGTCTTGCCCAAATGGTATTGAAAGCTGATGTTGATGAAAGGAATAAAAAGCGTCTGAGGTATATCCTGACGAATTCTGAAATTGCAAATGATATTATTAAAAGCCTTTTGAATTTTGCATCACCCGGTGATCTGAGTTTTACCAATGTTGACATTGGACGAATATTGAACAATATTATAGAGAGTGTTGATGCCAGAAGAAATGAAAATAAAATTGTGATTGTAAAAGAAATCCCCTTATCTCTTCCTCCCCTGAGGGTTGATAAATTAAAACTGGAAAATGCAATAATGAATTTTGTTTCTAATGCTATTGATGCGATGCCGGACGGAGGAACCCTGACAATCCGGGTAATCGAGGACAAAGTTAATAAGATTTTAAAAATGGATATTATAGATACGGGGGTAGGCATTCCAACAGATAATATGGATAAAATCCTCGAACCGTTTTTTACCACCAAGGATGAAGGGGTTGGGCTCGGAATGGGTCTAGCCTATCAGACAATCAGGCAGCATAGCGGAACTTTCAGAATACAAAGCATTGAAGAACACGGGACCCATATTGAAATTAAATTACCAATTGAAAATCATAAAACAAATAATGGAAAAAATATTAATCGTTGATGATAATCACATTCTTCGTTTTACATTAACAGAGCTGTTGCAGGAAGCCGGATTTGACTGCAATGCCGTAGAGGATGGAACTAAAGCACTTGCAGAAATAAAGAAAGATACATACGAATTGGTAATACTGGATATGAGACTGCCCGGAATGAATGGGTTTGATATATTAAAGAAAATTAAGAGCTCATATAATAATTTGCCTGTAATAATGCTTACAGCCTTCGGAGATATTAAAACTGCTGTAGAGGCCATGAAACATGGTGCACATGATTTTGTTACAAAGCCATTTGACAATGATGCAATGATAATGACGATCAGGAAAGCGCTTGAGATGAAATATTTAAATGAAGAAGTTGGGATATACAGAAAAAAACTAGACGCTGTTTATAAGACGGGTGATGTAATCGGTGAAAGCGAAGAAATGAAAAATGTATTTGAACAGGTAAATATAGTGGCACCAACTAATCTCAGTGTATTGATTGAAGGGGAAAGCGGAACAGGTAAGGAAGTAATTGCATGTATGATTCATAAACACAGCGACCGGAAAGATAAGCCATTTATTGCAGTCGATTGCGGAGCAATCCCTGAGTCATTAATAGAAAGTGAGTTATTCGGTCATGAAAGAGGCGCATTTACAGATGCCAAGAATGCCAAGGAAGGAAAATTTGAGCTTGCGAATGAAGGCACCATATTCCTTGATGAAATTACCAATCTTTCTGATTCAAATCAGATTAAGCTCCTGCGGGTAATACAGGAAAGAAAAGTTACGAGACTCGGAGCAAAAAAACCGATCAGCCTTAATATCAGAATTATAGCAGCGACAAATATAAAATTATCCGAAGCAGTAAATAATCAAAAATTCCGTCAGGATTTGTATTACAGATTTAATGAGTTTCACCTCGAACTTCCTCCATTAAGAAACCGGTTATCTGATATTAAGCTCTTCGTTAGTCATTTTATACAGAATGCAAATGTGGAATTAAATAAAAATGTAATGGATGTTTCGCCTGAAGTAATGGAGAAGCTAAATTCACATACCTGGCCGGGTAATGTGAGAGAGCTGAGAAATGTAATCAGAAGAGGCGTATTAATGTCAAAAGGGGATCATATTGTTACGATTGATATTCCCAATGAAATCAAGAGTACATTTCAAAAGGAAAACCCGGTTACCACCGACTCATCTTTGACAGATGCAACTAAAGAGGTCGAAAAAGAAATGATTCTCAACGCAATACAGGAAGCGGAGGGAAATAAATCTAAAGCAGCAAAATTATTAAATATGAATGAAAGAACATTTTACAGGAAGATTAAAAATCTTGGCATAAATTAATTTGGATCTCACCAACCGCATTTTCCTAAAACCCACCTTTAATTTAAAATTTATCCACATTTACCAGTTGCTCCTATTTTGTATGTTAGAGTTTGTCACACTCAAAATGACAAGTGTGGCATATAAATAATATCCTGTTTTAAAATCCATGTATTATTAATTATATTCGATGTAAAATATCATGGCACACAGTTTGAAAATAATATTA
>JBDTWU010000107.1:0-4708 GCA_040006535.1 bacterium
TGCGATCCAAAATTTTGCAGCCGAAAACTTCTTACAGATTGCGGCTGACCGCTGCAGCAATTAATTATTCCGGTGATTGTGTTCTGCAGTGAAATTTCCGTAAGATTTTCAGAAACTTTTTCAACCGGAAGAAAGTCTCTAAGCTGTTCACCGCCCGACATTCTGAATTCTTTGCTGTTATTCAAAACGGCCTTTTCCATTTGGGAATATAAGGATTTGTCTGACTGTCCTTTGCCGTAAATATAAAATAATCTTATCCATTTAAATGAAAATTTATTTTCATTGTTAAGCTGTTCAATAAATTTTCTTAGAGTATCTTTTGCAATTGCGTAAGGGTTCTTTGGATCTGCCGTCAACGATTCCTTAAGACAGCCGTTAACCATTCCATACTCCAGACAAGTACCTGCAACAGTCAGATCTTTCAATCCATCCGAAATTAATTTCTTCAGAAAACAATAATCCGAAAATAAGTTCTTTTCAAAATGAAACAGCTCTTTATAATTAGGCAGGTTCTCCCATGAAAGATGAATTAATTTATCAGGAGATGCAAAGTATTCAAATAAATTATTTTTATAACCGGATGAATCATTAATATCAAACTCTAAAAATTTAACTTTATCAAACCATTCGAACGTTCTTGCTTTTTTCTGATCATAAGATGAGGCGATCACTTCGATATTTTTTTTTAATAAGTAACGTATTATTTGATCACCGATAAATCCCGATGCACCCGTAACCATGACTTTCATAATTTTTAACTTTGAATAATTTTTAGTTCAGGAATTGCCGTTACGAACCGTGCTTTCCACTCTTTTGCATAATGAAGCTGATCAATAATTTCATCCCTGATATTCCATGGCAATATTAAAATAAAATCCGGCCTGAATTCTTTTAATTCAGCTTCGCTCATCACAGGTATGTGGCTCCCCGGAAGAAATTTATTCTGCTTGTAAGGTGATGCATCAACAACAAAATTTATCAGATCGCTTCGTATGCCGCTGTAGTTTAGCATTGTGTTTCCTTTAGCCGCAGCTCCGTATGCTGCTATCTTCTTTCCTTTCTTTTTTTGTGCTATCAGAAATTCAAGAAGATCATATTTAATTTTATTTGCTTTCTCCTGAAATCCTTTGTAGTAATTAATTTCTTTCATACCGGCGGCGGCTTCCTTCTCCTTAAGGTTCTGCACATTATTCTCACCTGGTCTCAAATTATTGTTCTCCTTATGCTGTGCATAAATCCTGAGCGATCCGCCATGGGTGGGAAGTTCGTCAACATCAAAAATTGAGAGGCCGTGAACGTCAAATATATTATCAACTGTCGTTAATGATAAATAAGAAAAATGTTCATGATAAATTGTATCAAACTGATTTTCTTCCACTAGCTTCTGCAGATGAGGAAACTCCATTGTAATAACCCCATCTTGTTTTAGTGCAATCTTCAGTCCTTTGACAAAATCATTTATATCAGGTACATGTGCTAAAACATTATTTCCTATCAGCAGATCTGCTTTGGAGTTCTGAGTAATTAATCTTTTTGCAAAGGATTCACTAAAAAATTCCACTATTGTATTTATCCCTTTTGTAACCGCAACCTTTGCTGTGCCTGCAGTAGGCTCAATTCCCAGAACAGGAATATTTTTATTATTGAAAAACTGCAGCAGATATCCGTCATTTGAGGCAATCTCCATTACAAGCGATTCATTGTTTATACCGAACCTGCTGATAATTTTTTCTGCATAATCCTCACAGTGTTTAAGCCAGCTTTTCGAATAGGAGGAAAAATAAATGTAATCCTTATCGAATATCTCATTTGCTTTTTTATATTCCCCGGCCTGAACAAGAAAACAATTTTCACATACAAATATCTTCAGCGGAAAATATTTTTCTTCATCACTTAATTGTTCCTTGGTTAAAAAAGAGTTTGATGGGGGACTATTATATAGATCAATAAAAACAAATCCCAAATTGTTATTGCAAAACCTGCACTTCAATATTCTATTTTCAGAGTTTAGTTTTTTATGAACTCATAGTTATTATCTTTATCAGAAATTACTGTAATTTCCACCGGCCACTCTATATTAATAGTTTTATCATCATAACGGATACCTTTTTCGGCTGACGGATTATAATATTCGGTATGATGATAAATTAATCCGGAATTATCTTTCAGTGTAATAAAGCCATGGGCAAAACCTCCGGGAATCAGAATCATTCTCATATTTTCGGGGGAAAGTTCAATGCCGTACCAGTCAAGATAAGTATCAGAGGACTTTCTCAGGTCCACAGCCACATCGAAAACTTTTCCGGAAGTGCATCTTATCAGTTTTGTTTCTTCATACGGAGCAGGCTGGTAATGCAGGCCACGGAGGGTACCTTTAATATTATTGTAAGAAAAATTTATCTGAACAATTTCTTTATCAAAATTAATTTGTGCAAATTCTTTTTTACAGTATGTTCTTGCAAATATTCCCCTTTCATCTCTGAAGGCTTCCGGCTCAATCACATAAAGATCTTTCAGCTTTGTTTCAATAAAATTCATCTTTGGTTTTCGAATTCGGAAATTTCCTTTAAGCAAAGTTCAAATGCATCTGCATTTTTTGCGAGAGAACTCTTATACCAGGCAATAGTCCGGCGGACAGCTTCATTTGTATTCAGTACAGGATGCCAGTTCAATACATTACTGGCTTTACTGATATCCAGTCTTAACATATTAGCTTCATGCGGTTCAGTTTTATTGCGGCTGATAATATATTTTCCTTTGCCAAAAATCCCAACAGCAATTTCAGCAATTGATCTAACATTTAATACATCATCCTGCGCAGGTCCGAAATTATATGCTCCGGAATATTTTAACGGTTCTTTAGACATACACTCTGCAAGCATTAAATATCCTGAGAGGGGCTCGAGGACATATTGCCATGGTCTGATAGAATCAGGATTTCTGATTGTAATGGTTTTATTTTTAATAATTGTTTTCACTATATCAGGAATCAAACGGTCTTCTGAAAAATCACCGCCGCCAATTACATTACCCGCTCTTACTGTAGAGATAGATTTTTTATGAAGATTAAAATTCTTATGATTAAAAAAAGAATTTACATATGAACTGGTTACGATCTCAGCACATGACTTGCTTGCACTGTAAGGATCATATCCGCCCAAACGGTCAACTTCACGATAAGGATAGATCCATTCTTTATTCTCATAAACTTTATCCGTGGTAACAATTATAGCTGTGCATTTCTTTTTTAATTTAATAAGTGACTGCAAAAGATTAGCTGTCCCCATTAAATTTGTTCCGAAAGTATAAAGAGGAAGTTTATAAGATCTTCTGACCAGAGATTGCGCAGCCAGATGAAAAACAAAATCAGGTTGAAACTTTAAAATTTCTTTTTCTAATTTCTCATGATCATTGATATCGGAAAAAACAGTCCGGCACTTTAATTTTTTTGAGATCTTATTATATAAAGAGCCGGATTCAGGTTTTAATGAATAACCCCTTACATCAGCACCAATCTGTTCAAGCCATAAAGTGAGCCAGGCTCCTTTGAAGCCGGTATTACCTGTAAGGAAAATTTTTTTCCCGGAAAAAGTCTTTTCAAATGAATTTTTCATTTCCATTTTTTCCAGGATGCTTTTCCTTCATTCCACATTTTATTTAATAATTCGAAATCCCGGTAGGTATCCATGCACTGCCAGAATCCTTTGTGCTCAAAAACACAAAGCTGCTGATCTTTTACGAGGTCTTCAAGAGGCTGTCTCTCGAGAATGCAGTTATCATCATCCGGAATGTAATCAAAAATTTTTTTATTGAATACAAAAAACCCGCCATTAATGTAGCCTCCGGAATGTATCTGGGGCTTTTCATTAAAAGACTTAACCAAATTGTTCTTGGTCAGAAGCTCACCGAATCTTGATGGTGGAAGCACTCCGGTGATCGTTGCTATCTTTCCGCTTGCCTTATGAAATTCAATCAGCTCATTAATATTAATATCGCACAAGCCATCGCCATATGTTAGCATAAATATTTCATCATCCATGTATTTCTGAATTTTCTTTACGCGTGCGCCTGTCATTGAATTAAGACCCGTTTCAGCAAATGTAATTTCCCACCCTGCCTCGGAATGCTGATTGTGAATTTGAATTTTTCCGTTTCCAAGAGTCAGAGTAAAATCATTATTCTGAATTTCATAATTATAAAAATAATCTTTAATGATATCACCTTTATAGCCAAGACATAAAATAAATTTATTAAAACCGTATTGGCTGTATGACTTCATAATGTGCCAGAGAATTGGCCGGCCTGCTATTTCAACCATTGGTTTCGGCTTAAATTCAGTTTCCTCTTTAAGCCTCGTCCCAAGTCCGCCACACAACAATACGACCTTCATTTATTAAAATTATTTTTTAAAAGTTGAATACAAATTTTTTCGTAAAGAGATGATATATAAAGAAGATATTTTCCTGATTAGTTTACAGATAATTTAGTGACCGTAAAGTTGATAGTCCATTTCAATAAATGAATTGAAAATTCCTCTGAAATCTGTTTTTATTGAGAGAAAAATAACTAAAATAAATTTCAATTAAGAATCAAATATTTGAATACAGAGGACGGCTGAGCCTGAAAAGAGATAGGCGCAGAATGTTGAAGGCAGTTTTAGAAACCTTATGCTTTTATAAGTTGAATGAATAAGGCTCAACAATTAAAT
>JBDTWU010000108.1:0-2963 GCA_040006535.1 bacterium
ATTCATGAGAAATATTTTCAAGCCTCCTTACGAAGTTAAGGAGACCATAAGGCAGTTTTACGAAATTGGTTACAAGTCTTTTTCACTGGTTGCAATTACAGGATTTATTATAGGACTGACGCTTACATTACAATCCATACCAACCCTGCAAAAATTCGGTGCTTCATCGCTGGTCCCTTCCATGGTTGCACTTGCGGTGATACTGGAGATAGGTCCCGTTATAACTGCGTTAATTTTTGCGGGCAAAATTGGCTCCGGAATCGGGGCGGAGCTTGGGTCTATGAAAGTAACGGAACAAATAGATGCGATGGAAGTGTCAGGATGCAATCCATTTAAATTTTTAGTAGTAACGCGTATTACTGCTGCGACTTTGATGCTGCCGATACTTGTAATACTAGCAGACGGGATGGCTCTGCTTGGTGGATTTATTTCTATAAATCTTACTGATCAGACCAGCCTGAAATTATTTTTAATGAATTCATTTCAGAACATAACTTTTGCCGATGTAATACCTGCTGTCATAAAAACATTTTTATTTGGATTCAGCATTGGGGTAGTTGGTTGTTATGAAGGTTATAATGCCGACAGGGGAACGGAAAGTGTCGGGATCGCAGCTAACACAGCCGTGGTAATAGCATCTCTTCTGGTAATTTTAATTGACATGATAATGGTTCAGTTAACTTCTATAATATTTTAGATACAAGCGCATATGAATAAAGAAACCGACGATGTCAGAGAGAAGCACATGAATGCAGAGGCAAACAAAATCTCTGAAACTGAAAAGGATGCAGGAAGCGGTATAAAAAGCGAAGATGAGGGGAAAATTAATAGTGGTAAAGACAGCGACGATGAAATAATATTAGAGCTTATTGATTTAAAAAAATCATTCGGAAGCAATACTGTTTTAAAGGATATTAATTTATCGGTTAAAAAGGGCGAAACAATAGTTGTACTTGGGCGGTCCGGAACCGGGAAGTCGGTAATATTAAAATGTATAATAGGACTTATTCTTCCTGATTCAGGAAATATTAAAGTATTCGGACAGGAGTTTTTGAATCTTCCTGAAGCTAAGGAAAACTCTCTTCGCACAAGAATGGGATTTTTGTTTCAGAGCGGAGCATTGTATGATTCAATGACAGTAAGGCAAAATTTGGAATTTCCGATCATACGTCAATCTGATTATAAAAAGGAAGACCTTACACCAAAAGTAACTGAAGCGTTGGAAAATGTAGGGCTTGAAGATGCAATTGATAAAGTACCGTCCGAACTTTCCGGTGGTATGCAGAAAAGAATCGGTCTTGCCAGAACGCTGATGCTTAAACCTGAAATAATTCTATACGATGAGCCTACAACCGGTCTTGATCCCATGACTTCAAATGAAATAAGTCACTTGATATTGAATATGCAGAAAAAGTACAATGTAACTTCGATGATTGTTACACATGACATGGCATGTGCAAAGTTGGTAGCACACAGGATAGTTGTTTTAAAAGACGGAATATTTGCAGCGGAAGGATCTTATGAAGAGCTTGCAAAATCCGAAGATGAATTTGTAAAAGGATTCTTTGAATTTGATTAAATACAACTGAACAGGAAATGAATAAAGGATTTTATAATTGATAAACAATACTGTACTTATAATCTATGTTATGAAACCCGGCGAAACTTTCGCTGAATGTAAAGTAAACATCGCGATAAAAATTTAAAACTAATTTTGATTATGGACAAAAAAAAATCTAAATATATTAAGCTGGGCATCTTTATTGTTGTAGGCCTTGCTTTATTCGTTGTTACAATTTTTTATATAGGGAGCAAGGAAAATCTTTTTACAAAAACATTTGATCTTTATGCCACCTTCTCGAATGTGAGCGGATTGACTCAGGGCAATTCGGTACAGTATGCAGGAATCAGTGTAGGAACAATTCAGGCTATAGATATCATAGCAACTGATAAAGTAAGAGTAACCATGAATATTGTCAGCGATGTCCAGCAATTTATCAAGAAAGACTCAGAAGCTTCGATTAATTCGAGTGGTCTTGTAGGTAATAAAGAATTGGTCATTTCAGCAGGTAACGTAGGTACACCACCGGTCGAAAATAAAGATACAATACATGCCGTGAAGCCGGTAGACATTGGAGACATAATAAACAATCTCAATGAATCAACAAAAGAAGCCAACAAGATTGTAACCGATCTTGCAGAGATCACAGGTAAAGTTAATAATGGTGAAGGAACAATCGGCCAGCTTATAAATAATAATGACTTATACGACAACCTTGACCATGTAATGTCAAATGTTGCAAGCTCTTCATCCAAAGTAGATAACATTCTGGATAAGGCATCAAACACCATAAACCTGGTCTCATCAAACATTCAGGACCTGCAGGGAAGCTTTGAGCTGATCACAAAAAATATTTCAGAAGTTACCGGAAAAATAAATTCCAGTCAGAGTCTTGTAGGAACACTTTTGACCGATACGGTTTTTGCAAATAATATCAAAGGGGTTTTAACCAATGCAAATCAGACCACAGCAAATTTAGAGCTTGGCTCATTCAGTTTTTATCAAAACATGGAAGCATTGAAGCATAATTTTTTATTCAAAGGATATTTTGAAGATCTGGGATACTGGAATCGCGAAGAGTTCGAAAAAACAATGGAAAGCCGCGAAACGAGAATTTTAAATAAGGAGCATGATCTGCAGATGCGTGAATTAAGACTGAAACAATATCAGGTGAAGCTGGATAGCCTGAGAAATATTCTATATCAACGGGGTGATAGTCTTAAGGTAAAATAGTTTAATATTTTATTTTACCAAGGAGGCATTGAGACACAGAGAGCTGCTACGAATCAATACAAATCAATTAAAATAAATTTGCTGCGCATAAACTTACCTTTTCTTTTCTTTATTCTTAGGCTGGTGTAATTATTTTATTATTATTTATCCCTGTATTAAAGGTAGGAAT
>JBDTWU010000109.1:0-5559 GCA_040006535.1 bacterium
TCCTTAATTCTTTCTTTCCAGTCAGAGGGTAATGAAATTTTAAATTTATAATTAACATCGTTTACATCAATTGGGGACTGTGAAAACCCTGAACTACTGATAACTATTACAAGTATTATTGATAAAATTATTTTATTCATTTATTCTTTTATATAAATTAAAAAAAGAGTCTGGTTTAAAACAAAGATTCAGGAATTTATTATTCTGAACCGGTCTCTTGTTATTTTAGATTTATGCTTTGTAGATTTTAAATATTTGTTAAATTTCCCTTTTCGCAAAATACCTGTTACTTTTATATTGTACCCGATCTAAGGCAGTTTCGATTTCATACTCTGGTATTCTTCAGTGAATAAACCTTTTGTAGGATCAGGTCTTGGTTTCAGCTTGCTTAATTTTAAATTAACATTATTGATCCGGTCTTGCGGCAAGGGGTGAGTCGCCAGCAGTCTGTCCAGGCCACCGGGTGTTTCACCTTTTATTCTTTGTTCTTCTCTTATCTTATCGAAGAAAAATGTTATTGCTCCGGGATAATATTTTGTTCCTGTAAGATATTTTATTGAATAATTATCAGCCTCTGTTTCATCAGCACGGCTATTGGCAAGAAATCCCAGTCCCACAAAAAGATTTGCGGCAATTTCACCCAGCACGCTTGGATTATTGCCGAGTACAAGACCCAATATTATGCTGACACCATAATAAGCAGTCAGCCGCTGAGTCATGTGTCTTCTCTCTGCATGAGCAATCTCATGTCCGATAACACCGGTCAGCGCTGCTTCATTATCCAGAAATTTTATCAATCCTGTGTATACATAGATAAATCCTCCTGATATGCTGAATGCATTTACAGTGCTGTCATCATGAATAACTTCAAATGTATACGGAAAAATATCTTTGTATTGAATATACTTTGACTGCAGAACATTTCTTCCCAAGCCGCTTATATATGCTTTCACGTCCTGATGGCCCTGTAAAACAGGAAATTCCTTTGGCAGATCACTTACCTGCTTTTGAATTTCTTTTCCGATCTGCACATCATCTTCAACAGAATATAAATTAGCTCCGCAGCTGTAGAATACTGATAAAGATAAAAGCGAAGAGAGTATAAGAGTAAGAAGGATGTATGAAGAATATTTCTTTTTCAAGATTTGTATTTGATTCATAATTATTATTTTGTTTGACCTGTTTTGTATTACAATCAATCAGCTCATTTTGTTCCTTGAGCCTGTTTTATTTCCCTGTGAAGTTTGATTTTCTCTTTTCTAAAAAAGATTTTATTCCTTCTTTAAAATCAAGAGTGTTGCCGGCCTTCTCCTGGTAATTGCTTTCCATTCCCAGAATTTCTTCAAGACCGGATTCAAAAGATTTGTTTAACAAATCTTTTATCATTCCAATTGCCTTCGTTGGCCTTGCGGCAAAATCCTTTGCGATCATTTCTGCAGACGTCACAAGCAGCTTATTATTAGAAACTATTTTATTAATTAATCCGATCGCTTTTGCTTCCCTTGCAGATATCTTTTCACCCGTTACACACATCTCAAATGCTTTTGCATATCCGACAATTCGCGGCAAAAAAAAACTCGATCCGCTGTCGGGTACAAGTCCGACATTTATGAAAACCTCAGTGAGCGATGCATTTTCAACCGCAATTCTATAATCACAAGCCAGAGCAATTGATAATCCCGCTCCGGCTGCAACACCGTTCAAAGCACATACAACAGGTTTTGGCAAATACGCTATTTGTTTTATTAACGGATTATATCTTGTCTCAAGAGCTTCTTTGAAAGTTGATTTTTTAACATTAAAATCTTTAAGATCCTGCCCTGAACAAAATGCCTTGCCGGATCCGGTCAAAATCACACATCTTACATTTTCATCCTCTGCTGCTATCCGGAATGCATCCTGAAGTTCAAAAAGCATTTCTTCATTAAATGCATTATAAACATCCGGTCTGTTTAAAGTGATCTTTAAAACATTGCCATTTCGTTCAGATAAAATTGCTTTATACATTTAATCTCTTTAAATTATATTCTGATTTTTAAAAGCTACTTAATATTATGTTAATAATAAGTAGAAATAATTTAGTGTTGTAATTTTTGACATTTTTGTAAAATAATTTAATTAGTATTAGTTGAATCCACGTAATATTTTAATGTGCAGTCCGGATTATTTTGAAGTGAATTATGATGGCAATGAATTTATGAAGAATAATATTAATATGGTCAATAAAGTCAAAGCGCTGGATCAATGGAATGATCTGAAAAAAGTATATGAAGATCTTGGTTTCAAAGTTGAATTAATTGAACCCGTAAAAGGTCTTGTTGATATGGTGTTTACAGCTAACCAATCCCTTCCTTTCTTAGATAATGATGAAAAGAAAAATGTTATTCTAAGCAAAATGAAAAATGTCCAGCGAAAAGATGAAGTTAAATATTTTAGAGAGTATTATGAGAAACGAAACTATAAAGTCACCGAACTTCCCGAATATATCGAATATTTTGAATCTATGGGAGACTGCGTGATCGATTATAAAAGAAATATTCTTTTCGGAGGATATGGATTCAGAACGCAGGAAAACACTTTTGATTTTATATCTAAACATACTAACTTTAACGTAGTTAAATTAAAACTTGTAAACCATATTTTGTATCATCTGGACACCTGCTTATCTGTTTTGAATTCGCATACAGCTGTAGTAGCGGCGACTGCGTTTGATGATAAAGGGATCGATGCAATTAACAATCATTTTGAGAATATTATTTTTGCAGAGGAAGAAGAAAATCTGAAATACTTTGTATGCAATTGTCATTGCCCGGACGAAAGGAATGTAATTGTTCAAAAAGGAAGTGTGAAATTCAAAGAAGATATAAGGAAAACCGGTTTCAGCATTATTGAAGTTGAAACCGGTGAATTTATCAAATCAGGTGGTAGTGTTTTTTGTATGAAGCTGATGTATTACTAATTAAAACGGAAGATCATCTTCATTATTCTTATCAGAAACCTGAGACTCAGTATTTACACCATTAGTGGCAGCCCCCGAAGTTCCGGCGCCTTTTGAATCCAGCATGATCATGCTTTCCATTATGATCTCGGGATGAGGATAAACAGTCTTTCCATCCTTTTCATATGTGTCAGGAGTTTTTATCTTTCCTTCCATATAAAGCCTGCTTCCTTTTTTCAGATATGTACCGCAGGTTTCTCCAATCTTCCCCCAGGCAACTACCCTGTGCCATTCAGCTTTCTCCACTAAATTACCGCTGCTGTCTTTGTAAGACTCTGATGTTACCAGCTTGAATTTACAAACCGCTGTACCATTGGGAATATATTTTAGCTCAGGATCATTTGGCTGTACATTCCCGATCAACATGACCTTGTTTAGACCTCGCATACTTTCCTCCTTTTCATTTTAATTATTTTTTTTCCACAAACAAACTTAACGCATTTTTATTTAATAGTAAATACTTTTCTTCACTCAATACAATAATATCTGAATACTTTTTTTTCTGATCAATTGATGGTAAAATTTTCCTGTCAATGATTGAACTCTTTTCAAGATCATATCTTAAAATTTCTTTTCCGTTAAACAGATAAAGAATATTTCCTTTGATTGTGAATGTCTCCAGTTTATCAATCTGAATTATATTTACATAATTGCCTAAATTATCAAACCTAAGTATTGCTTTTAATTCTTTATCGAGAACATAAATAAAATTTTTGCTGTCCTTCAGTATTTTCACAGGTCTTCTTAACTGTCCTTTGCCGGATTTATAATCACCGAACAAATTAGTAGGACTCCTTCCGTCCTTATAGACTACCACTCTGTGATTATCACCATCTACAATATAAAGCTCAACAGCGTTTAATATAATAGTCGCAACGGGAGTATTAAACTGCAGGTCTGCAGGAAAATCTTTAAGATTGGTTGTAAGCGAAGATATGGGATTTAACTCAAGATCCAGGCGCTGCACCCGCCTGTTCTTTCCGTCAGAAACAAACAGATCCAATCCTGAAGAACCATCAATTGAGGTCGGTGAATCAAATTGCCCTTCTGCCCATCCCTGCTTGCCGTTTCTTTTTTTATATTCCAGCTTATTGCCGAATTTAATTATTTGATTTGAACCTGCATCCAGTACATAAATATTTTCCTTTGCATCAACAGTAACTGAAACAGCTTTCTGAAATCCGTCTATAGTCTGATCTTTAATGAGTACACTGTCACTTCCAACCAAAAAGAAATTGAGAAATATTAATAATAACATAATTGAATTTAAATTTGAAAACCGATTCCCAGACCTTTGTACTTTAAATATTTGCCATAATATTGTCCCCGGTAATCCTGACCGTCATAAAATGTAAAATAAAATTTTATCGTCCTCTTATGAAATCCTCCGAAAGAAATTCCACCTTCGAAATTTTCGTTCAGATTAGTTTTTGAATTTACAGAGGCTAACGTTAAATCATTTGAAAGATAAACAGCTAAAATATCTGAAAAAAAATATCTTGTTTCTAATCCAAGCTGCCCTGATAGCTTTGATAAATCTTTTGGGACAGAGTGAAAAATATAATCCAGTGCAATAAGAGTTTTGATATTAATTTTATTGTGCAGAGTAAATTCTTTAACAGCGGCAAGATTAATGAATTCCTTGCTGTACACAGCCGCTGAATGAACAGTATCAGCTATTTCATAAATATGTCCGTCTTCAAAGTGTGAGGATATATGAGATATTCTTAGCCTCGATGAAAAATCCTTTCCGGATAAATATTTTTTGAAATTTAAGTTGACACCAAAAAAATAATCGATAGCATCGACCGGAAATTTAAAGTTTGCTTCGCTTCGTAAGTTGGAAAAAGTAAAAAAATCCACCCCTAATGAAAATGTATTTTGCACTTCTTTATAACCGATCAAATCAATAGTAGCTCCGATATCCAGTTTTAAATACTTTTTATCCGTGAATTTAGTCACGCCTATCCTGGATTCAAATATGCTTGATTCCGTAGGAACAAATAACAGATTCGAACTGAAAAAAAACAAGCTGTCTTTATTCAAAACAGCTGATTTTGAAAATATAAATTGTGGAATTAAAATTAAAAGGAAAGTTAATAGCTTCAATGAAGATCAGTTAAACCTTTTCCGGTTTTTTAAATAGTCTACAAAAATATGCTGCCCGAGATTGTCAAGATCTGAATAATAAGCTTTTCCATTATTTGCTCTTGTAAACTCTTCAATGAAATTAACAAGATAATGATCATGAGCTATCATGAATGTTGTAATTTTTATCTTATCTTTTCTGCATGCCACTGCCTCATCAAGAGTTTTATTGACAATTCTCGGATCCAGTCCGAATGAATTTTTATAAATTCTCCCGTCATCGGTAAAGAGAGCAGACGGCTTACCGTCAGTGATCATAAAGATCTGCTTGTTTACACTTCCCTTCTTTTTTAAAATTTGTCTCGCAAGCTTCAGCCCAGCCTTCGTATTTGTATGAAACGGACCTACGGTAAGGTAAGGCAGATCTCTGACAGAAACTTCTTTTGCATCATCTCCGAAAACAACAATGTTCA
>JBDTWU010000110.1:0-3245 GCA_040006535.1 bacterium
GAATGGCTTCCAATCTTATTCCCTTTATATACTGAACCGGCTGCACAGGCTGCATCTTCTATTAATTTGAGGCTGTGTTTTTTACAAAGTTCTCTGAATGAATCTATATCTGCAGGCATTCCGATCTGATGAACAATCATTATAGCTTTGGTTTTTTCTGTAATTATATTTTCAGTATGCCTGATATCAATGTTGTATGTTTCCGGATCAATTTCCGCAAACACAGGCTTTGCACCTGTATATTTAATACAGTTTGCTGTTGCAATAAAACTCATTGAAGGGCAGATGACTTCATCTCCGGCTCCGATTCCCGCTACGATCAGTGCAAGATGCAGCGCTGCAGTTCCGTTCGAAACCGCTACGGCATGTTTCGCCCCGGTGTATTCGCAAAATTTCTTTTCAAATTCCTCAACTCTCGGACCCTGAGTCAACCACCCTGTTAATATTGAATCATAAGCACTTTGTGCTTCATCTTTCGTTAAATATGGTTTTGCAATTGGTATCAAGAAATTCTTAAAGTCAGCATAAATTATGAAGGCTGAGGTTTTTAATATTATTATACTGATTTTTTAAATCAGCCATTGTATAAGTTTTGATGTTATTATTTTTTATAAAGTCTATTGTCTTTTTTAAAAATACTCCTGCACCCTTTGAATTGTCTTTATTTATGTATGCATCCATTTCTTCTTCTTGAATTAAAGGAAGAGATTTTTTTAATTTTAAATTCTCATAAGAATACATGGTTTCTGAGTTCAGGTAAGTCAGCAAAGGGTGAAAATTAAATATTTTCAGTCCGTTACTGTGATATACAGGTGAGACAATATCCCAGTCCGGATTCGGATCATACATGTGAATATCATCTTCCCAGAAATACGGTATGCGGAATATTCCCCTAGAGTTATGCCTGAAATAAATACGATGCGGTGTTATATCTTTAGTTAAATACAGTAATAAGCTGCAGTCGGTTTCGATCCCAAATTCATCGGTCATCTTTGACAGAATCCTTGAAGACTGGTGCAAGGCATGGGTTCTTACCGCTTTAGCCTCCGGAACAATTGAACAAATATATTTCAAAACTTCATTTTCATTATTCCCCTGAGTGGAGTCTTCGAAAAAATTCGGATGAATTCCGAATTCAAAAATATCTTTATGCCTGTAGAGCTCTTCAATATAATCAGAGCGGTGAGTAATAAACCAAGTGCATTTGATATCTTTGCTGATAAGCAGTTCCGCAGCCTGCCTGATCGCAAAATCCGGTGCCCAGTCTGTATCAAATGTTAAAACAATTGAATTATTATTAAATGAATTCAATATAATGTGGCCTTAATTGAATTAACATCGGAGTTAGGATTTGTAATCAGATTTGCATTTTTGTTCTCCCACTCTGTAATCTGAATTGTTCCTTTTCCGCATAAAACTTCTATTCCATTATCGCCGATTTTTATTACACGGCCGGGGATTATCCCTGAATAAATTTTTTTATCGGACTCACCCTTCCGGGCTTTCCTAATATGAAATGTACTGTCGTTATAAAAGCAGAACGCTCCGGGATAAGGATATGCTACAGCTCTTATTAAATTGTAAATCACATCTGAAGATTTATTCCAGTATATTCTTCCGTCTTCAGGAATTCGTTTGCATGTGTATGTTGCCTGAGATTCATCCTGCTCCAGATAATTTACGGAATTGGTTTGCAGCTTATCGATGTATTCCAGATATAATCCGTTTGCAATCATTATAATTTTTTTATTCAGTTCCCAGGAAGTCTCATCATATCCTATAGAAAGTTTTTTCTGCGAAATTATTTTGCCCGAGTCTGCTTCACCATTTCCCATCATGAAAAGCGTTACACCGGTTTCCTTTTCTCCGTTTATAACAGCCCATTGAAGAGGAGCAAATCCTCTGTACTTTGGAAGAAGAGAATAATGCGCTGCTATTACACCGTGTTTTGTAAAGTCATTTACCTTTGTATCTATAAGGGTTCTCCAGCCTGACACTATTATAAAATCAAGAGCAGAATCCCGGATTATTTGATAATCTGACTCTGATAATTTCCTCTTTGTAGAATTCTGAATGCCCTTATCATTTAAGAGAGACGAGATTTTATCTGAATATCTCTCAGCTTCATGATCATCCTCTTTCAGAATGACTGCAAATAAAGGCAGATGATTATTATTTATTAATGTATCAATTAATTTATATCCGCACATCGTTCCCCCGATGAAAGCATACTTTATCATTGTACCAGGACTTCTTTACCTTTATTCTTTATTGAGTACTGAGAAGCTTCCAGAATTTTTACAACTTTAAGTCCTGAATCATGATCAGACAAAGGTTTATGCCCGTTTAATACAGCTGAAATAAAATCCTTCGCCATGCCGGAGAGTGCTTCATTTTGATCTATCTTTGGAGTATAGATGTCACCCGTCCTGTAATCAACAAGAATTTTGTTTTTGTCCTCATCAGTCTTGTGATCATAACCGGTATCATATACTTTTATTTTTTCTGTGGGCTCTACATCATTGAATACAATCATTCTTTTATCCCCTCCGATCAGCATCATCCTGATCTTCACCGGTGATGACCATGAACAGCTGAAGTGCGCAATAAATCCTGAATCATAGTTCATATTTATATAAGCAATGTTTTCAATTCCATTATTCGTATGAGAAACTCCATATGCATTTACACTGTAAGGTTTTTCAGAAACAAGAAGATTCAGTATAGAAATATCATGAGGAGCAAGATCCCACAGAACATTAATATCCTTTTGAAATAATCCTAAATTTATCCTGGTCGAGTCAAAATATTTTATGTTTCCAATATCACCGTTTTCTATTAGGGATTTCATTTTCTGAACTGCCCCTGTATATAAAAATGTATGGTCTACCATTAATACTTTTTTCTTTTTCTCCGCCAGATCAATCAGAATCATGGCTTCCTCTGTGCTGGATGTCATCGGCTTTTCAATGAGAACATGTTTATTATTGCGAAGTGATTTTAAAGCAAATTCAAAGTGTGAGGATACCGGAGTTGCAATAACTACAGCATCAATCTCAGGATCTTCAATTAATTTCTCCGGTGAAGTTGAAAATACTGCAGATGGGCAAATTTTTGAAAGAGCTTCTTTCCTTCCTTCGCGTGTATCTACTACGGTTTTCAGATTTACTTCTCTCAGGCTGGCAAAATTACTCACCAGATTTGCACCCCAGTAGCCGAACCCGATTATCCCTAAATTCATTTTT
>JBDTWU010000111.1:0-5391 GCA_040006535.1 bacterium
ACTTTCTTCAAGTTAAAAGTTAAAAGTTAAAAGTTAAAAGTTAGAACCAATACTCAATACTTAATACAATATCCTGAACTTAATAGTATGCGGGATTTTTTTCAGATCCTGAATAACCTGCGGATTATATTTTTTTGTAATGTCAGTAATTACATATCCAACAAGCTCATTAGTTTTAAGATATTGTCCGATGATATTAATGTTATGAGCTGCAAGAACGTTGTTTATTTGCGCGAGTATTCCCGGAACGTTTTCATGAATATGAATCAGCCTGTGAGCATTTGCAAATTCAGGAAGCTGGATCTCCGGAAAATTAACGCTGTGAAAAGTGTTTCCGCTGTTTATAAAATCTATAATTTTTGACGGAACAAAATTACCGATATTTTTCTGAGCTTCTTCGGTGCTGCCCCCGATGTGCGGAGTCAGAATTACATTTGGAAGATTTTGTAATTCGCAGTCGAATGCATCATCATTGCCTGCAGGCTCTTCAGGAAATACATCTATTGAAGCTCCGCGGATCTTACCGGATTTTATATTTTTCACAAGAGAGTGAATATCAATAACATGGCCTCTGCTTAGATTTAATATTATTACTCCGTTCTTCATCATCTTGAATTCTTTCTCGCCGATAAAGTTAGTGTTTCTCGAATTTCCGTCAATGTGTAAAGTAACAATCTCAGCCTTCTTTAAAAGTTCTGACAGAGTGTTGCACCTCTTTGCATTTCCCAAAGCAAGCTTATCCACTATATCATAATAATGCACTTCCATACCGAGATCTTCAGCAAGGACAGAAAGCTGCGAGCCTATCTTTCCATATCCTATTATCCCTATTTTTTTCCCGCGAATTTCATAACTGCCTTTCGCAGATTTATCCCATACGCCTTTATGAAGAGAATTGCTCTTATCAAAAATATTTCTCATCAGAATTATGATCTCTGCCAGGGCAAGTTCAACAACACTCCGCGTATTGCTGAATGGAGCATTGAAAACTGCTATGCCTTTTCTCAGACTCTCGTTCAGATCTATCTGATTGGTACCGATACAAAATGCTCCAATGCATATTAATCTGTTTGCATGCTTCAATACTTCCTGACTGATATGCGTTTTCGAACGTATGCCAAGTACTGACACATCTTTAATTTTTTCTGCCAGGTCTTTCTCGCTGAGGCTCTTTGAAATAGTCTCTATCTGATAACCTTCCGTCCTGAATATATCATAAGCATCATTATGAATATTCTCAAGCAGCAATACTTTGATTCTGTTTTTTGGATATGAAATTGACATTGGCAGTTTATTTAAAAATAAAAACTCATCCATGGTGGGCGTGATATGATCCGCTTTCGAAGCAACGATCTCCCTGTCGATATTTTCAGTAAAAGCAAAAAACTTATGAGCGATGCCTGATTCTCTGAGTTCATAATCTGTATAACCATCACCGATAACATATAACTCGCCTTTCAATCCGAGTTTTTTTAATTGCTTAATCTTACCTTTGGTATGACTAAGCAGATTATTATTATCGAAACCGGTGATATTACCTTTGAGATCAAATTCAAATGTATTTGCAAAAACATTTTCCGGGGGAATTCCAAAATTTTTTGTGATCGGTAAAATTATTTCCTTAAAGCCTCCTGAAAGAATAAAAATATTGCTGCTGTACTTTTTAAAAAATTCTTTATTATTAATTACTGACTTTGAAATTTTCCGGCTGAGCTTTTTGATCAGTACATCCAGATGAGATTTATTTGCATTCAGCAGCTTAACTCTTAGCTTCAATGACTCTCCGAATGTAACTGAGCCATCCATTGTTTTCTTTGTTATATTTTCAAATTCTTCAAGAAGCTGTTTTCGAAGTGGATTTTTTTTCAAAGATATTTTACAAAGCTCATCAAGTGTTTCAAGCTTTATGAACGTACTGTCGAAGTCTATAATAAAATTTATCTCAGGTTTCTTTTCTATCAAATTAAATCCAATATATTTCTTATAAAAAAACTAAAGGAAGTTTAAAAATTATGAGCGGGAAACGGGGATCGAACCCGCGACGTCCACCTTGGGAAGGTGGCATTCTACCGCTGAATTATTCCCGCGGGAACTTTGCAATAATAAATCTTTGCAAATGTCAATTTGATTTACAGTTATTTCAGGATCACAAGAAGGAGTGCAACTATCAGCAATACAAGAACGATTGTAATCAAAGTATAATTATCGAGATCCATAGTATTCTCAATATATACGGTTTTATACTTTACCTTATGAGTTTGAGAATTATAACCATCCGGAACAATTCCGAAAACATCAACATCATTATCACCGTCTTTGTCAGCAAAAAAGACCGGCATCATAATTTTGTTTGGTAAAAAAGAATTTATTTCATAGTTGTCATAGTTTTTGTCCACCAAAGCAAAAACCGGTTGTTCAAGCGATCCTGTATTTTTATAATATTCCACATTTCCCTTCGCAGTAAAATTCAGAATATCAAATTTACCGTCATTATCTACATCGACAATAACAGGATTTTTAACTCCAGCATTATTTAATACATACTGCTCGGCAAGACTGAGTATATCTTTTTTGCTGAAAGTTTTTTTGAGAAAAGGTGGTTCCCCTGCATGTAAAGCAGATGAATAAATAAGCAGACCCGCCATTAACATGATGAGTGTTTTCATTTTTTCCTCCAGGAATTTTATTTTCAATAATTTAACTCAATCTGATTACAGATAAAACATAAATGTTACTTCCTGATAAATGTTTACCGACTCTCCGGAGTAAATAATAATGGATGTCAGTAAAAGTATTACCCGAATTAAATACTTCGATATGTCTATTTAAATTAATCTAATGCTTCGGTAAATTACAAACTGTATTCACAAAACTTAAAGACATTAATTTGAAAGGTATTATCCTTGCGGGAGGAGCAGGCTCGCGGCTTTACCCTGTATCAAAAGTTTACAGCAAACAATTAACATTGATTTACGATAAACCTCTTATTTATTATCCACTTTCCATTCTGATGCTTTCGAACATTATGGAAATTCTGATAATATCAAATGAGGAAACAATACCTTTATATCAGAAATTGTTTGATGACGGTTCCGATTACGGACTGAGAATTGAATACGCCTTGCAGACAGCTCCGAACGGTATTGCAGAATCCTTCATAATCGGAGACAATTTCATCGGCAATGACAGCGTTACATTGATCTTAGGCGACAATATTTTTTATGGTAATATTGATTTCATTTACCGGGCAATGTCAAAGAATGACGGCGCAACAATTTTCGGTTATCGTGTTAATGATCCGGAAAGATACGGAATAGTAGAGTTTGATGACACCGGAAAAGTGTTATCAATTGAAGAAAAGCCTAAACATCCAAAATCTAATTTTGCTGTTCCCGGATTATATGTTTATGATAATGATGTTGTCAGCATTTCAAAAAATATAAAACCTTCAGCAATAGGTGAGCTCGAGATCACGGATGTTAATAATGTTTATCTGCAAAAAGGGAAATTGAATGTGGAAAAGATAGGGAGGGGAGTTGCATGGCTGGATACAGGAACTCCTGAATCTCTTTTGCAGGCTTCAAACTTTTTTGGAGTCATTGAAGACCGGCAGGGATTGAAAGTTGCGTGCCTTGAAGAGATAGCCTACAACAAAAAATTTATTGACAGAAAAAAATTTGAAGACGTAGTTTCAAAAATCCCAAAGTCATTGTATAAAACTTATCTGGAAAGAATTCTTTCTGAGACGGTTCACTTAGAAAAGGAATCCGGATTTTGAAAGTAACTGAAACAGATTTAAAAGGCGTGTTTGTAATTGAGCCCGATTTCTTTCCCGATGCGAGAGGATTTTTCTTTGAATCATATAATAGGAAAAAATACGAAGAAGCGGGATTAAATTTTATTTTCGTTCAGGATAATTTTTCAAAATCGCTGAAGAATACTGTCCGCGGTCTGCATTATCAGTCGGGAGAAAGCGCGCAGGGTAAGCTTTGCCAGGTGGTCACGGGGAATGTATTGGATGTTGCAGTAGATATCCGGTTCGGCTCTCCAACTTTCGGAAAGTATTTTGCTATCGAGCTTTCCGGAGATAATCATAAGCAGATATGGATCCCGCCGGGTTTTGCGCATGGATTTTCAGTTCTGTCTGCTGAAGCAATATTCTCTTATAAGTGCACAACTTTTTATAATAAGAATGATGAGAGGTCAATACTCTACAATGATAATGATATAAATATAGATTGGAAAGTTGAAGCACCGGTCGTGTCAGAAAAAGATTTATTGGCCGGGAGATTTAAAGATATAGAAGAAGATTTCAGATTTTAAACTTTTAGATTAAGGATTTTAAAGTTAAAGAGGTTTTAGATTAAATTCTTAAATGTAAATGCTAATTTCTTCAACTCAACTTAATTAACTACTTACTGCATATTTTACCGGACCTTCTCCTCTAACACTTTCTTAAAGTAATCATAAGTAATTTTCAAACCCTCTTTGCGTGAAACCTTTGGCTCCCATCCAAGGATTTCCCGGGCCCTTGTAATGTCAGGCTGCCTTTGTTTCGGGTCATCTGTCGGAAGAGTTTTATAAATAATTTTCTGATCGGTGCCTGTGAGTTTTATAATTTCTTCCGCAAATTCTTTAATAGTTATCTCATCCGGATTTCCAACGTTAACCGGATAAACAAAATCGCTCAGGAGCAGTCTGTATATTCCTTCAACAAGATCACTAACATAACAAAACGACCTTGTCTGGCTACCGTCACCGAATACAGTAATATCTTCACCTTTTATTGCCTGCCCGAAAAAAGCCGGCAAAGCTCTTCCATCATCAAGCCTCATGCGCGGACCGTAGGTATTAAATATTCTTATAATTCTTGTATCAAGACCGTGATAAGTGTGATATGCCATAGTTATCGCCTCCATAAATCTTTTCGCTTCATCGTAAACGCCGCGAGGTCCGATAGGATTTACATTTCCCCAGTATTCTTCGTTCTGCGGATGTACGTTCGGATCGCCGTATATTTCGGAAGTTGAAGCAATAAGAAACCGCGACTTTTTTTCTTTTGCAAGACCAAGCAGATTATGAGTTCCGAGCGAGCCGACTTTTAATGTCTGTATTGGAATTTTAAGATAATCTATCGGACTTGCAGGCGAAGCGAAGTGTAATATATAATCCAGCTTTCCCGGCACATGAACAAACTTTGTAACGTCATGAAAAGAGAATTCAAAATTCTTCAGAGGAAAGAGATGTTCGATATTATTCAATGAGCCGGTAATAAGATTATCCATTGCGATTACGTAATAATCTTCTTTTATAAATCTGTCGCACAGATGCGAACCAAGAAATCCTGCTGCTCCCGTTATTAAAATTCTTTTTTGTGATAAATTATTCGTT
>JBDTWU010000112.1:0-3101 GCA_040006535.1 bacterium
AATGTATACAATCTAAAGGCATTGTAAATTAACTTTAATATTTTTAAACTTTCTTAAGCTAAATAAAATATTATATGAAATCCGTATTAATAATTTCTTTTATGTTGTTAGCGTTTATTTCTTTAAACCCGGATCTAGTTAATGGATCAGTTTTAATCTCTCAGGGCACTAATCCATACACTCCGGTTTCCGACAATGTTTTATTACCTAACAGCAATTTTAGAATTTTTCCGGGTTCATTTTTGCAGGTGGAAACTTCAACCAGCACTCATCCATCAGATTCAGCAAGGATAGTCGCTGCGGCAATAACGAATTACATTGAAGGCGGTTATACTATTGGTTATTACAGTTCATATAATAATGGGTTAGACTGGATTGGAACTGATCACATCAGCGATGCTTTTGGAAATACGATAGTTACATTTGGTGACCCGAACATTAATATATCCGGCAACGGATATTATATTATCACATATATTAAACCTTCGCCTACAGGCGGCTCTGACTCTAAAGTTGGGATAAGCTATTCAGCAAATTCCGGAGCATACTGGTCGCCAACCGTTTTTATTCCGGGGGTTGATACTGCGGACAAGCCGATTGCAATATCTGATAATGTAATAACGAGTCCGTATTTTGGAAGAACTTACGTCGCATATGGGGAATTAAATTTTGACCAGTCAAGGAATAAGGGTATATTTTTTTCATATTCATCAAACGGCGGAGTGACATGGGATATTTCAAGAAGAATTACAAATATTAATCCTGCATTTCAAGACAGGATCGTTGGTGATATGGATATCGGATCTGCGGGAGAGGTATATGTTTTATGGCGAACAAACCGTTCTTATCTTGGTTTATCAAAATCTACAAACGGCGGAAATGACTGGATAATAAATAACGATATTGCAATAAATACAGACAGCAGTAAGCTTTCAACAGATTTCAATAGTTTCTATCTGCAGGGAGTACCTGAGTTAAAAGTTGATCGTACCGTTGCGAGAAATGGATGGCTTTATGCTGTTAGTCTTGAAAAAAGTGCAGACAGTATGGATATTGTTTTCCACCGTTCTACCAATGGAGGTAGTATCTGGACACATACCAGAGCAAATCAGGATGCAACCGGAACGATAAAGATCCAGGGAATGCCTGCATTGAATTTAGACAGGTCAGGAGGGATTAATATTTTTTATTATGATACAAGAAATTCACCTGCCAATGATTCATTCGAAATATATTTATCCCGCTCCGTAAATGGAGGAAATAGTTTCCAGGACTTAAAAATATCTGATCATAAATTTAAGCTGGGTCCGGCACCGGTACCGCTGTATGGATTTCCCGGATATATAGGTTCATATATAGGAGTTACAAACACAAAAGAAAAAATAATTCCATTATGGTTTGATAATTCCACCGGACAATATCAGGCCTGGACATCGTCAATTGAAATTTATCCGCGGTTTGAAATAAAAGTTATTCCTGAAGGATTTTATAATACTCTTACCCAAAAGCTGAACATGAGAGATACGCTAAAAGTATATTTGAGAAGTTCAACATTTCCTTATGCAATTATTGATTCCGCTTCGGGTACTTTAGACTCAATTTCATTCAGCGCTTCGATTCAGTTCCGGGCTGATTTAAATTCCGGCAGTTATTATTTAGTTGTCAGGCACAGAAATTCAATTGAAACATGGAGCTCCAATCTTGTTGATTACACATTCGGATCCGCGGTGTTTTATGATTTTACAACGACTCCGGAAAGTGCCTACGGAAATAATCTGAAATCAATAGATGGCAAATGGGCAATTTTTTCAGGTGATGTAAATCAGGATGGTTTTATTAATCTTTCGGATTTGATCAGAGTTTATAATGCGAGTGTTAATTTTTTGACCGGGTATATTCCCGAAGACATTGACGGAAACTCGATAGTAAATCTTTCTGACATATTAATAACTTACAATAATGCACAGTCATTTGTCAGATTGATGAGACCATAATGTTCATAGAATTTATCGAATGCTTTTAAAAACTTTAATAATATTTTTTACATCATTTAATTTGTGCATAGGAAAGTTTGCAATCCTGATCTGAGAATCTTTAAACTTCCCGTAACCCGACCCAACAATGATGCCTGCGTCTGAAAGCTTTTTCTTTACTTCAATTTGTTTATCATCTGTTTCAATATTAATAATTGTTTTTGAGCGTGCAGATTTATTTTTTACGAACGGTCTGAGCTGATCATGTTCATCAAAAAAATTATAAAGAAGGTTTGCCTTTTCTTCAGTTTCTTTCCTGACTTTACCGAGACCGTAACTGTTCAGATGCTCGCATACCTTGCCGAGTAAATAAATATTAAGAACGTTAGGTGTTTCAGTGGTCTGATGCTTCACCGCGTTTTCATGAAGGGAAATAAAATTGTGATAGCTTCCGATATTGATACCTTTGCTTTTTAAATTGAATGCTTTCTCCATGCATTCCTGATTAACAATAAGAACACCAAGTCCGGCAGGCATGCCAAATCCTTTCTGAACTGAAAAGAATGCACAGTCAATCTGATCATAATCCAAATTTATATAAGGAGCAGAAGTAACAATGTCCACTGCAACCAAAGAATTAGAGAATAATTTTTTAAGATTATAAATATTCTCCGGATCGATCGCAACTCCAGTGCTCGTTTCATTTTGTGTAATGCATATCAGCTCGGGATCATTTTTTATTTCAATATTGTTAAAATCAAAACTTTCTCCATAAGGAACTTCAATCTTTTCTGCATTCTTATTTAATTCAACAGCAGTCTTATAAAATCTTTCGGCAAAAGCTCCGTTCACAAAATGAAAAGTTTTGGCAATGACAGTATTCTGAATAATTCTATCCATGCATTCCGTAGCCGAGCTAAGAAAGAATATTTTATTCGAGGAAGGAATGTTCAGAAGTGTCCGGAGATTATCAATAGTGAATTTGTATATATCCATGAACTCATTGCTTCTGTGATTGATTGAACAAATGTGATCATCAATCGCCTGCCTTATATAATTTTCAACCTCAGGATACAATTCAGTCGGCCCGGGTGTAAAAAAAACTTTTCTCATTAATACTTAATATTT
>JBDTWU010000113.1:0-4070 GCA_040006535.1 bacterium
TTTCGTAAAGATTAATTTCCACTTTACCATGGAAGTTTAGTAACACATTTTTCAACAGGTTCTTTCATTCCCTTAACAATAGACTCTTTCATTCCGGGAATTGACAGCAGATACAATGTTTCCTGAATTGCATTCCAGTCATCTTCAGAAACTAAAACTGCATTAGCTCTTTTACCGGTAATCTGAATTGGTTTACTTTCAGCTGCTGTTTCATCAATTAATTTATATATTTTATTTCTTGCCTGCGTAGCTGTTATTGTTTTCATTATGAAAATAATTTATTTAAAGTAACGTACGTTTTAAGGGGCGTTATTTCAAGACATTTTTTTTCATTTCCATTCATCTTTCAGCATTGCATACAAAATATGATCTGCAAATTTTCCGTTCAAATAAATTTCCTGCCTGAGAACACCTTCTTTATTAAATCCGAGTCTTTGTGGAATTCCCTGGCTCTTGTAATTCTCTTCAGCACATTTGATTACAACGCGATTTAAGTCCAATACATCAAAACAATAATCGATTAATGTACGGCATGATAAAGTCATTAAACCTTTACCTGTATAATTTCGGGCAAGCCAGTATCCTATTTCTGTATGTTTGTGTAAATGATTCAGGTAATGCAGACCTATTAACCCCGCAAGTTCATTTTTATATTTTATGATCAACTGAAATCCGTTATTAACTTCAAACTGTTCTTTAGAAATTTTTATGAAATCCGAAGTGTCATTTACATTTTTTGTGAAGTCAACCCAGGGAAGCCACTTTCTTAAATGCTCCCTGTTTTCTTCCGTTAAATCAAAAATATCCTGAGCGTGTGTTTCATTTATCAATTCAAGACTTAAACTTTCATTGATCAAAAAATTCAAAGAGCTTGTTTTGTCCGGTCTCTTATGCATAAATAAAAATACTAAACTAAAAAACTGACAGCAATTTGCAAAATAAATTAAGCATGAATTTGTTCTTCCCATTTTTTGATAAGCTGAGATTCTCTCTCCGGTTTTAATCCCGCACGTAGGACATAATTTTTTCTTGTCTTGTCGAATTTGAGCGTGTCGGTGATTGTTTCTTTAATGGGTCTGAATTTTAAACCATCTTTTACCGCTTTGCTTATATTAATATTGTTTACACCTTCTTCTTCCTGAGAAATCCACATTGGTAAATCTGTCCAGCCTGAAACATTTTCATCAGTTATAAATTGTTCACCCGCCCATATAATTTCAGATTTCTTCTTTGTAACTTCCTGACATGCTTTGATAAAGTTTCCAAATGTTAGTTCATAGTCAGGACCTGTCGCATTATAAACTCCGGAATTTTTTTCTTCAGCCATTTTTATTGTCCAGTCAGCAAGATCCTTCACATCAATGAATTGAACATTACTGTCCCTGCCATCAGGAGCAAAAACTTTCCCACCATCGCTGATCCTGTGAACCCAGTAAGTGAATCTGTCTGATGGATCATTTTCACCCACGATCAGACCGGGACGTATGTTTAGAGCCCGATCATTGTAAATATCAGTAACAGCATTTTCGCAAAGTACCTTTAATGGTCCGTAAGATTCACCTGTGATTTCCTCAATACTTTCATCTTCGATCTTTCCTGTCACAGCATTCTCATCCATTCCTTTTATTGAAAAATCTTTATAAACGGAAACGCTGGAAATAAATGTGTAATGATCAGCAGAATCTTTTAAAAATTCCGCAGACATTTTTACAGCCCTTGGAAAGTATCCGCATGTATCAATGACTGCATCGAACTTACGATCTTTAAGCTGATCGAGAGAAACTGTTCGATCACCTTTGATCTTTTCTATTTCAGGAAAAAGTTCGGGATTGTGCTGACCTCTGTTAAAAAGTGTGATAGTATGATTTCGGCTTAGAGCTGACTTCACCAGATGCCTTCCGAGAAAAACAGTACCGCCAAGAATTAAAATATTCATTTAGTTTATTATTAAATTGAAAGTAATTCAGATACGGATTTGAGGTGGCGTGTTTATAAATTATACTTGTAACACATGAATGAATAAAACATTAAAAGTAAATCAGCCGGTTATGTTCTTAATTAAATATTACCGGATATTTTTAATCAGGATTTAAGGATATATCTCAGGGCTTTATATAAGCTCAAGTATGATATCAGACGCGTGAGGTCAAGAGTACTCTGATATGAATATAGAGATAAATTCTATTTAGTAAATATCTCTTCAAAAAAATTTTTCATGGCATCCCATGATCGTTTATCAGCTTTTTCGTTATATGCCGAACCGGTAGAAATATCTGACCCTGCAGTTGGAATAGTAAAAGAATGGACAGCACCGCTGTATTCTGTCAAAACATAATCTTTCTTTGCATCATCCATTTCTTTTTTAAAAGCAACCACATCTTCTTCAGGAACGAAGGGATCAATAGCACCGTGAAGCACCATCACTCTGCCTTTAATATTTTGGGCATCCAGCGGATTAGGATTTTTCAAGCTTCCGTGAAAACTAACTGTACCTTTCATATCTGCTCCTGTTCTTGCAAGTTCAAGAACTCCTCCGCCTCCAAAGCAATAACCAATCGCAGCAATATTATTTATATCTACTAAGGATTGCATTTTCATTGCATCAAATCCGGCTGTCAATCTTTCTCTGAATAGCTGACGGTCTTTTGAAAATTTCCCTGAAAGCTCTCCTGCTTCCTGGGTAGATTCCGGCCTTACACCTTTTCCATAAATATCAACTGCAAATGCAAAGTAACCAAGCTCAGCTAATTGTCTCGCACGCATTTTTTCATAATCGGTTAAGCCTTTCCATTGATGCACTATCAATATTCCGGGACGTTTTCCGGAATTATTGTTATCATAAGCAATATATCCCTGCAGTGTGAGATCTCCTATTTTATAATCCACATCGGAAGTGATAATTTCAGAATTTGCTGTCATAATAAGAATAAAAAATAAAAAAAATGTTGAAATGAATTTCATATTAGCTCCTTGAGATTTAATTTTCCAATTATAAGATTTATATACAATATTTATAATACAAAAATTAATAATTAAGAGAAGCGGCGGAAAAGTTTAAAGCGTTCCGCTTCCTGCCAATACTTAAGGCGTGGCACTCTCTATAAAAAGATGGTATATAATACAGACGATCTGCTGACAAATGATATTGAAAAAGAAAAGCTGGAAAAAAATAAGGTTCTATCTTCTTTTTTTTTTAGCGGATTGTTTGTTTTAATATTGTGGCTCGTTCAGTTTTTTCAATGGGCAGCAGATAAAGATATTTCAACCTATGGAGTCCTTCCAAGAAAAATAAACGGATTGTTTGGAATTCTTACTGCACCGTTGATACATGCTGATTTTTCTCATCTCATTTCCAATTCTATTACTTTATTTCTATTGCTGTTCGGAATATTGTATTTTTACAGAACTTCAGTAATTAAAGTATTTTTTATAATTTATATAGCAGATGGATTCTTAGTCTGGCTTTTTGCACGGCAAGCATATCACATTGGAGCGAGCGGCCTTGTATACGGGTTTGCCGGCTTTCTTTTTTTCAGCGGACTTTTCCGAAAAGACAGACGATCAATGGCATTATCCCTTTTGATAGTTTTTCTTTATGGGGGAATGGTATGGGGAGTATTACCAACTGATCCAAAGATCTCATTTGAATCACATTTGTTTGGAGCACTCATCGGAATTGTTTGTGCTTTTATTTTCAGAAAAAATGACCCGCCGCACAAATACGAGTGGGAAGAAGAAGATTATGAAGAAGAAATCGAAGAAGACGGACCCGATGAAGATATAAAAATAGATGATGACGCTGAACCTGAAGATTTCAGGCGATAATAATCATTCAAAATTTTAAATAAAAAATTTATTTGTAAACCAAATAATTAATTGTCAAAGACTGCACTTATTACAGGAGCAACTTCAGGTATAGGATTAGAATTATCCAGACTTCTGGCTAAAGATGGATTTGATCTGGTACTGACAGCACGAAGTGACACCGGTCTTAAAAATGTTTCTGAAGAAATATCCGGAACCTTCAGTGTAAAAGTTAAAATTATTTCTAAAGATTTATCAAAAAACAA
>JBDTWU010000114.1:0-4043 GCA_040006535.1 bacterium
GATTCAGCAAAGGCTGTGAAAGAAGTGATGGATGTTTTTGATAATCTTGGGAAGAAATAATTATCATAAAAGTTTTCATGTTAATTTCCGGACCAATATTTCTAAATTTTTTTAACTGTACTTTAGCCAATAAATTATTCTATTTTTTCTTCGCTATTAAAATAAACTCAGTTCCTTTTTCAGTAGAGTTACAATGAAATTCATCTACCAGGGATTTCATTATGTAAATTCCTCTGCCGCTTTCTTTCAAAAGATTTTCTTTTAATGTCGGGTCGGGTAATAAACTAATATCAAATCCGCCGCCTTCATCTCTTATCAGGACAGTTAAAGTTAAGTCATCATATTCAAGTCTTGTATAAACTTTTTTATTAATGTCCTCTTTGTTTCCGTGAACAATTGAATTTATCAGTGCCTCAGAGCATGCTATCTGAAAATTTATAAACTTTTCCAATACAAGTCCGAACTCCTGATTAGCTTTTTCAAGTAGCTCTTCAAACTTACGTATTTCACTTCTGGTACTGTTTAATACAAGTTCAGATTTTTTCAAATGTATATTTTTAAATTATAATTTTTTTGTCGAAATTAATTACATGTTCCAGAGAATATTAAGCTGAATGTACAAAGCTGAATTATTCAGCCCCGGATTATCATACCGGATGTAATCTATTCCGCCGGTAAAATTAATAATTGACTTCCTGTTTAAATACAATATAATTTTCCCGACCGGACCGAAAGTTCTATAGGTATTGGATAATTGCTTCACTCCGTTATTATATTGAAAGCGCTGCTGCTGAAAAAATTTATATCCCACACCGATCTTAATAAAGTAATTAAATAAGTAGCTTATATCAGGAACATATAATTGCTCTGCATAAAAGGCTATCGGCTTTACTGTGAACTCTCTGTTGTTAAATTGTCCCTGTTCATAAAACTTCAGCTCACCTAAAAAGTCAAGATGAAAATTTCTGTAAAAATTATAGGTTGTCGAATCTCTTGCATATAACTGTCTGTATGAAAAGCTCTGAACCTGGGAGACAATATCTTCGAAATCATAAACCGTATAATTAGCAAGAACCTGTATTGAATTTTTCGAGGTTAATTGTGACACCGGAGAAAATACGCTTTGAGATGTAAGTTTATAAATCCGGTTTCTGTAATTGTTTGCACTGCGCTGGGAAAATAGGTAGCTCAGCTTGGATATAATCACATCAAATCGTGTCAGAAGATTAAAGTTAAGCAGGTTATTATACATATGGGAAGCTGATATTATAGTTTCGAGCTCATCCCTGTCATCAAAATTCTGATCGAAGTCCGTATCATATTTAAGCACTGAAGCAGAGCCGGTAAAGCCAAACGAGTTAGTGTTTGATAAAGAATATAATGCATCCAGGAGAACGGAAACTTTCCGGCTGTTATTGTTTTTATTTTTCTCTGCTTTTTGAAGTTCAATGATCTGAACGGGAGTAAAGCCTGAAGTATTTATAAGTGAATGGTTTTCAGAGCGTTCATTATATGAAATTTTAAGCTGGGAAAGAATTTTATCGCGGTTGAAATTTAAAGCACCTGAAAACTGAAGATTATTTTCAAGAATCTTTGTATCATATACATTTTCAAGAAGAATATTTGAAGATGAAGGTTTGTATTTGAATTCTTTGGTGATGTTCCTGTTTACAAAATATCCTGACAGTGAAAAAACCGAATTATTATTCAATGAATAATTAAGATTATCATTCAAAGAAAAATAATTTTCCGTTCTTTTCTCAATATTGTTTTTCACATTGAACTGACTGAACACACTTTGTGTGGCGGGTGAATAAATGTCATTCCTCTGATTATAAAAAGCTACGCTGCCGGTATTATCTGTCTCGGATGTAAAACGTTTATAAACATTTGCATTTATCTCATAATTATGATTTTGTTTTTGCAGAAGGTTTTCATAAAATAAGATTACATTACCGTTAGTCCTGAAGTCATTTAATAAATAATTATGAGCCACAGCTGAAATAATCCCGCTGAATCCTGTATTTAATTCACCGATCTGATCTTCAGACTTCACTCCGATCCTGGAATTAAGAAAGATATTCGGGCTGAGGCTGTAATTTAAATTTGTGAACAGGTATTTGCTGTTGTTTTTGTTTGTCTCAACATTCTTTTCGTCGGTCAGAAATTTATTTTGAAATCCGATCCCTGCATTGAAATTATCTCTTACATTATAAAATAACAGGATCCGGAAATTATTATAGTCTCTGAAAAAATTCCGGCCCAGCTTGGAGACATTGGACAGATAAAAATTCTCAATATTCACTCCAATCTTATTGAAAGTTTTTGAATAGTTAAGAATGGTGTTAAGATTAGCTAAATTCAGATCGTTATATAAATTTGTCTGTAAAAAATTTTTATTATAAACGGTATCTGTATTAAAATTAAAATTAAAATTGTAATTAGAATTAGAATTAGGATTATTTAACTGCCCGAATGATGTATTGATCAGCAAAGTTATGAATATTGAAATATTAATCAAACAAGCCTTCATAAGAATATTTGTTTAATTCATTATCAGACTTCAGGTTACGGAAAAGATCTTCAAGATCAGTATAGTTCTCGGAATTTTTCAGTTCTTCCGTTTTCATATCCAGTACTATTTTTCCTTTGTCAAGCAATATTATTTTGGAAGAAACTCTTTCGATCATATTCAATAAGTGAGAGCAGTAAAAAATTGTTTTTTGCTTTGACACAAGAAAAGTAACAAGGTCCTGAAAAATAAAAATAGAATTTGCATCGAGGCCGTTCAGCGGCTCATCAAAAAATATTACGTCAGGATTGTGAAGAAGGGCAGAGGTTATCAACACTTTCTGCTTATTGCCCTTGGATAAATTACCTATCGATTCCTTCAGGAGGTCAGTGAAACCAAACATTACGGCAAAATTATCAATTCGTTTTTCCATCATGGCAGAATCAATGTCTCTTATTGTTCCAATGAACTCAAGATATTCTTTTGCCGACAAAGCATTAAAAAGGTTTGCCGTTTCAGGGACATAGCCAACAATTTTTTTTACTTCAAATGAATTTGTTTTAACATTAATATCATTTACAAACACATCGCCCTTATCAAAGTCCAGAACTCCGATAAGTATTTTTACAGTAGTGGATTTTCCCGCGCCGTTAGTTCCGATATATCCGCAGATCTCACCTCTTTTAATATTAAAAGAAATATTATCCAGAGCAGTAATATCACCGGGATATTTTTTTGTAAGATTTTCCGCTGTGATCATAAATAATTTTGTAAATAAAACAATTCTCACAAGACATAACAAGTAAAAAATTTGAAACCCTCCCCTATTGGGAAGTGAAGGGTGAGGTTAAAATATATTTCTATTTTTAAAGAATATATTTCAGAACCGCTTGAGAGTTTGAGCCAGGATTTACAGGATTAAAAGATTTACAGGATTTTTAAAACAGTGATTATTTTTAGGATTGAGAAAGTTGACGATTCACCCGCTCCGTCCGTTTTGCCGCGAGGCAGGCTTCGGGAAGCGAGGCGAGAAATTGACGATTCAGGATTGACGATTGACGATTCATTTTTGAATTTGACGTTTGACCTTTGACCTTTGACGTTTGACGTTTGACCCGAGTCTTGCAGACTACCCACTGAGTTCTGCAGGGGTGTGTCTTTGTATCGCGGGGATGCGTCTTTGAATCGCGTAGATGTGTCATTATATCGTGGGGATGTATTTTTGTATCGCGGGGATGTGTCTTTGAAACGCGCGGATGTGTCAAGGAGTTGCCGAAATGCATCTGTGAGTTGCGGGGATGCGTCTTTGAATCGCGGGGATATGTGCGCGAGTCGCGGGGATATGGCTGAGAGCTGCGGGGATGCGTCGGGGGAATGCGGGGATATGTTAGAGAGTAGTGAACATGCGTCCGGGTGAGGCTGAGATATGTCCGCCAGTGGAGGGAAAATTTCTATGTCTTACAAGAGCAAAAAAAGGTACTATACTTCTTTATGATCGGGTGACATTGCAGAAGTTATTTGAAAAGATCCA
>JBDTWU010000115.1:0-2612 GCA_040006535.1 bacterium
TTCACAGAGAAATTGTCCGAATATTTTTCAATTCAACTATGAGATTAAACGGATCCTGGAATTTGGAACGAAGGGCAAATCTCCGTATATAATTGATATGTGGATTAATTTAAAAAAATTTTCAAATCTTCTTATCGAATATTCTATACGTCTTGTAAACTTTTGCTCCAAGCTTTTCAGCAGTCTGCATCATTGCATGATTATCTTCAAGCACCCAGGAAATTTCAGCGCCTTTGAATCCTTTATTGTTCCCTGCTCTTATTACATTCCGGTAAAATATGGCATCAATTCCTTTCTTGTGATATTCTCTTTTGATCCCTAATATGATTACCCGCAGCTGATTAATCTTTTTTTTATTTATTAGAAATTTTAAGAAGCCGAAAGGGAAAAGCTTTCCGTTCATACCTTTAATAGCCTGATTTATGTCCGGCACTGCCAGTGAAAAACCTACAGGCTCTCCGTTGATCTCGGCGAACTCAACGAAATCCGGATCCACTGCCAGCTTAAGATTTGCTGCAATGTATTTGAATTCCTTTTCGGTCATCGGTACAAACCCCCAGTTCTCTTCCCATGCATTATTATAAATACTTCTTACCTTCTGAACCTCATTCTGAAAATCTTTCATATTTACTTTACGTATTGTGAGATTTTCTTTCTTCAGAATCATATCACTTATTCTGTCGAGCTTGCCCATCATCTTTTCATCTTTAATAACATCCTTACTAATCCATAATGCATGTAAATCTTTTGCTTTTTCGAATCCATAACTTTCAAAAAGCTCAATATAATATTCCGGATTATACGGCATCAGCATAACGGGCGGTGAATCAAAACTATCAATAAGCAATCCGCATTCGTCATTAGTTGACGGGCTTACAGGCCCGCGCAGAGTATCCATCCCGTTTTCTTTCACAAACCCGGATGCTTTATCAAATAACATACTGGATATATTCTTGTCATTGATAGATTCAAAGAATCCGAAGAATCCAACTTTATCATGGTAAAATTTATTGTGATTATCGTTTATGATCCCGGCAATGCGGCCTGCTATAGTTCCGTTCTTTCTTGCAACCCAAAGCTTAATTTTGGAATGTTCGTAAAAAGGGTTTTTCTTTTCGTTAAGATTATTTTTTACATCGAATCGCAACGGCTGGACCCAGTTCTTTTCATTTGCATAAAGCTGATATGGGAATTGAATGAATTTATTTTTCCCAGACTCAGTCTCGATTAACTCTATTTCATATTTTTCAGACAAATTTCTTTTTTATTTTTTTTCAAACAAAGATTTTAATACTTATGTCAGCTTAATTTATTCCGGCGAACTGGAAATTTAATAGTACCGGAAAGGTTTTCCCGGTAAGTCACAATTCAAATACATCTGTTTATTTGAATATTAATATCTGAGTGCTTGCAATACTTCTTCCGTGTGACCTTCAACTTTTACTTTACTGAAGATTTTCCGGATTTTTCCTTCTTCATCTATAATGAAGGTAGTTCTTTCTATTCCCATATATTTTTTACCATACATGCTTTTCTCTTTCCATACATCGTAGTCCTTCAGCATCTCCAGATTCTCATCAGAAAGTAAGGTAAACGGAAGTTCATATTTAATTTTAAATTTCTGATGTGATTTGGTATTATCTTTGCTGACACCTATTACAACTGTATTTTGCTTTTCGAACATTTTAATGTTATCCCTGAAGCTGCATGCCTGCGCTGTACAGCCCGATGTGTCATCCTTAGGATAAAAATAAAGTATTACTTTCTTTCCTTTAAGATCCTTCAAGCTGATGTGATTGCCCTCATCACTCTTCAATGTGAAAGCCGGTGCATTATCTCCTTCTTTTAACATATAACTTTAAAGTTTTTTTTAAAATTAATTCAGTACATCCCAGCCGATCTTTGTAAAATTTCTTTTTATCAACAGTCCTGATGCAAGTCCGACGATAATAAAGATCATTCCTGATAAATATTGTCCGAAAATTATTTTACCCATACCAAACAGAAAGGCGTAAACCAAAACAATGCCTGCTGCCCAGTTAATAAATAATAAATAATATCCTTTATCCGACTTTATATTTTTTAATTTCTTAGAGATTCTATTCCAGCCAATTCCGCCCGGATGAACTTTAGTATAAAATGATTCAAGCTTGCTCTCAGCTGTTGGCTTTGTAATAAATGTTGTAATGAGCCATGCAATTGTTGTAATCGGAACGATGACATACAGCGTATTAGGAAACTTAATATCATACTTACCGAAATATAAAACCCCGTAAACAATAAAAGGCATAACAGTGGCTACGATCTCGCTGATTGCATTTACCCTCCACCAGAACCACCTTAGTATAAGGACGAGTCCGAGTCCGGCCCCGCATTCTATGACGAAGCTCCAGACTCCTGAAATTGTAGTCATTCGTGTTGTAACAATTATTGATAGAAACATAAATACAATTGTCATCAATCTCGCTACAGAAACATAATGCTTTTCTGATTTTTCTTTCACAATAAATCTTCTGTAAAAATCATTGATAAAATAAGAAGTGCCCCAGTTTAAATGCGTCGAGATTGTGGACATGTAAGCCGCCAGAAATGCTGCGAGCAAAAGTCCTTTG
>JBDTWU010000116.1:0-8271 GCA_040006535.1 bacterium
TGCTGACGGATATTCTGCTTGCTATAAATTTCAAGAGAGCAGATATTTTCATCTGTAATATTTTGAAATGCAGGCCTCCTGAAAACAGAAATCCTTTACCTGATGAGATATCTAACTGTGAACCATATCTTTTTAAACAGCTGGAAATGATAAAACCTAAGCTTATACTAGCATTAGGATCCTTTGCCTCACAAACACTTCTTAATACAAAAGAACCTCTTGGCAGACTGCGAGGAAAATTTCATATATATAAAGGTATAAAGATGATGGTTACATATCATCCCGCGGCATTACTCAGAAATCCTAACTGGAAGAAACCAACATGGGAAGATGTTAAAATGTTTAGAGATGAATATGATAAACAGTTAGCAGTTAGCATTTAACAAATTAATAGTTAATCTACTTTCTTCATTCAATACTCATTACTTAGATGGCCAAGAAGAAATACAACAAAATAAAACAAGATGATCCTGTAGATGAAACAATGGATGTCGAAGGCGGCCGGATACCTCCGAATGCATTAGAGCTTGAATCAAAAATATTAGGTTCGATATTAATTGATAATCAGGTAATGAACGATGTCGTTCAGTTGCTTGACCCGAAACATTTTTACAGACCATCACATGGTATAGTTTATCAGGCAATGATTAATCTTGACGGTAAAAAAGAGCCGATAGATCCTAATACTCTGAAAGAGGAATTGAAAAGACTTGGAAAGCTTGAAGAGATCGGCGGGATTGAATACATTATTGAGCTTACCACTTCCATATCAACTTCCGCAAATGCGGAGTTTTATACAAGGATAGTTTTCGAAAAATATATTTTAAGAAATCTTATAAGCATCTCTTCAAAAATTGTAGATAAATGCTTTGATCCGACATCAAATACTTTTTCAATCCTTGATGATGCTGAACAAAAAATTCTTGATGTTTCCGAATCACTTTCAAAAAAGAAAGTTATCTCCGTAAAAGATGAGCTTGAGCATTTAATAAAAAGCATCGGTGATCAGAGAGAGAACAGGAATGCGGTCATAGGGGTACCAACGGGATTCACCGAGCTTGATGAATATACTGCCGGCTTTCAGAAGTCAGAGCTTATTGTAATTGCAGGAAGACCTTCACACGGCAAGACGGCTCTTTCGATGAACATAGCAAGAAATGCGGCAGTCGATCATGGGAAATCTGTGGCTATCTTCAGCCTTGAGATGTCTTTCAGGGAATTGCTTCTTAGATTGCTTGCCGGCGAAGCAAGAGTTGACGGTAAGAAACTTAAGACAGGCAAATCACGGGTTGAAGAATGGAACCGGGTTTTACAGACTTATCACAACCTTAAAACAAATATTTATATTGATGATACAAGCGAGCTTACGATACTTGAAATCAGAGCTAAGGCAAGAAGACTGAAAATGGATTACAATATTGATATGGTTATAGTTGATTATCTGCAGCTTGTAAGAGGACCTGAAAATTCAGAACGGCGTGATCTTGAAGTCGCATATGTTTCGAGAGGACTGAAAGCTCTTGCAAAAGAGCTGGACATTCCGGTTGTAGCATGCGCACAGCTGAACCGTTCCATTGAACAAAGAGGAAAAGAAAAAAGACCTCAGCTGGCAGACCTTCGTGAATCGGGTGCTATTGAACAGGACGCTGATGTAGTGATCTTTGTACACAGGCCTATAATGGGAATGAAAGCTAATCAGGATGATCCCGATTACGAAGATCTGAAACGCAAAGCAGAAATAATTATCGGCAAACAGAGAAATGGTCCGGTAGGTGATTTCGATCTCGTGTTCTTAAATGAATATGCTAAGTTCGAAAACAAAGTGAGACACCCTGTAATTGATATTCCGAGGAATGTCGAATCCGGGAATCCGTTCTGAAATATTTACTGCCTAAACAAAAAGCCCGAACCTTATTCAAGTCCGGGCTTTTTGTTTAAGAAAAAATTATCTTATAATTTCTTTTCTGTTTTATTTTTCCCTGTGCATTTTGAACCATCACTGCATTTGTCTTTTGTACTGCAGAGATTGTTTTCCTTTACAGAAGCTGCAATAATTTCAGGTGTTGTATCTGTTGCTGAAAAATAGACTTTAACATTTGTAAGACGGGATTCAGTGTTCGTCAGGTCAAAGTTAACTTCTTTTACACCTGTTATTCCCATGAGCTTTCCCGACATCTCAGGCTTACATCCATCACAATGTATCTTATCTGTTACAAATTCATAAACTGCATATCCGCTTTTGTCATCATCTGAAACTGTCCCGCTCATTTGTTTATTTCCTTCAGTGCATTGTGACTTATTCACACCCGAGCTGGTTTTTTCCGTGCAGCTCGATGAACAGTCTTTCTTTCCGTCTTTGTCATCTGCTATTAATATATTTTTCTGGGTATATAGAAATCCAAATACAAGGATCAATATTAAGGAAGCAGTTATTAAAATTTTCTTTTTCATTGTAATATTTTTAAGTTTAATTTAAAATTAGAATTTACATCTCATCTTCATTTCCGTTCTGAAACGGAATTACGATTTCGGGCTGATCATTATCCATATCTTTATCGTTATCAATATCCTCACCTTTGTTATGTATCTTTCCGGGAGCTTTAGGGGTCTTCATTTTATTTACAACCCTTTCCCGGTATGATTCATTATTTTTATAGGATTCATAACTTTGAAATGGTACAAAATTTTCGTTACAATTAAAATTACTGTTACAATCTGTTTTTTTCTGCTCTATTTTAATTTTAATCGTTGATTTATTTTTTTCCGTAACAATTATATAATTATATTCAAATCCGTTTCCATATGCTCCTACATTAGTTTTATCAAAATTCTTCTGAATTCGCTCAGGTCTCGAAGATGATAATTCTTTTGTATCTGCAACATGGTTATCTTCATTTAATTTAGTATTATCAATTTTTAATCCTTTGCTTTGACGAAGTTGGCTTTTAAAGTTATCCTTTTCCATCAGGAGTCTGAGTTCAGAAGTGAAGTCAATATTTTTATCCGGAGTGGATTTCTGAAATTTTGCCTGTTTCTGTGATATGTAACTGGAAAATAATTCATCGCCCGGAATAGTTTCGTTCTTTGTCTTAAACTCGATCGTATTCCGTTTCTTAATAAAATACTTAGACTTCTTTTTACTTTGTTTACTGTCTGACTTATTCGAAATAGTATTAAAGGGCTGACAATCAGGGGAAAGATACTGCTCCATATCATTAGAATTCAGTACAGCTTTAATTGAGTTTTGCAAATTTTCTTCAAAGCCTTGTCCAAACTGGTAGTATATTAACCCAGCAAGGAGCGATACAATCACGGAAGAAACAAATCTGGATTTATCTTTCATTGCAATTGCAGTTAAGGTTTAGAATAAGATTAAGGTATAAAAAAAGTTTATCAAATATACATTTTTTAAAATCAAACAAAAAATTATTTTTTTCTGTACTCCTGAATATATTTTTTTATTTCCTCGATCCTGTTTTCAGGATTAGGATGGGTACTCATAAATTCAGGCTGCCGCTGAGATCCTCCGGCTTTCGAAAGTATCTGCATGACTTCGATCTCTGCCTCAGGTTTATATCCTGTTTCAAACAAATATTTAACCCCGAACCTGTCTGCTTCAAGCTCATCTGCTCTGCCGTACTTCATATTGATCATGCTACCAACATATCTTGAAATTGCCGACTGCATTCCTGGACTGTTCGGATCCATTAATGCAATATCTGAAGCTTGAATTAATCCCTGTGTTAGTTCATCCTTAGCCATTTGCTCCGCCGAATGTCGCCCGATCACATGGCCTATCTCATGTCCCAATACACCTGCAAGCTGATCTTCTGTAGTCAGCAGGCTCAGAAGTCCCATTGTTATAAAGATCTGTCCACCGGGCAGTGCAAATGCATTTACGGTTTTAGGATCAGCCAGAACATGGAAATCAAATTTATATTTTGATTTTCCGGCTTCCGTTGTGCTGACAATTTTTTGTCCAACTTTCTCTACCATGGCTTCAATCTTTGGATCGCTGGTTTCTCCTCCCATCTGTTCAATCATCTGAGGAGCACTCTGAAGACCTAATACAACTTCCTGTTCCTGTGTAAGGTTAACCCTTTGCTTTTCACCCGTAATGGGATTAACCTCCGTTTTACTGTAGTAAGAAATTATTGCTATGATGGCTGCAATAATAAGTTTCGGATTTAAAAACCTTCTCATTTATTTCAGTATCTCCCTTCTTAATTTTAAAACTGTCTGAAAGAAAAATTTTTTATTTTACTTCAAAGGTTATTTTACAGTTAACCCTGTATTCTGAGATCTTTCCGTCTTTCACGGTTGCACTTAAATTTTTGACATTCACTGAGCGAATTTCTCTCACTGTCTTTGCTGCTTCAGCAACTGCATTTTGTGTGGCATCTTCCCAGCTTTTGTTTGAGCTTGTTAAGATCTCTAGTACTTTTATTACTGACATGATATATTTTCCTCTCGGTATTTAATTTATTAAAATAAGTTTATTAATATTTTTTAACAATTATTATTTAATTCTTTTTATTGCCACCAATGTTCTGTCATCCGAATAAACTCCGTTGGCAGAAAAAAAAGCGACATCTTCCAGAATCAGTTCACAGATCTCTTTCGGACTGCAGTCTTTAAATTTCATCAGAGCCTGCTTTAATCTTTCTTCACCATAAAACTCAAAGTTTTCATCAGTAGCTTCGGCAATGCCATCGGTATATAATAACAGTATATCCTGTTTTCTTAAATTAATGCTGTCGACCGAATATTTCTGATAAGGAGCAGGGCCGAGCACCGGACCTGTTGAATTTAATGACTCCACACTGCCCAGTCCTGATTTATAAAACAACGGAGGATTTTGACCTGCGTTGACATATTGACAAAGACCCCGTTTATCTGTAATAAGCTCGCAATAAAAAAGTGTTACAAATCTTTCATACGGGAATGTCTCGTATACCAGATTATTAATTTTCCCTATCATCGCAGTCATCTTTATCTGATACTCAACTCCCATTCTCAGCGCACCGGAAACATACAAAGCCTGTGCTGCCGCAGAGAATCCTTTTGATGCAGCATCTCCGATTGCAATACCAACTCTGTCTTTGTCTTCGCTTTCTATGTAATCAAAAAAATCTCCTCCGACAATTTTATCCGGCATTGACAGACCGAACATTTCATAATTTCCAAACTTCATCTCATGTTCCGGCAGAATGCTCCTCTGGATCTCTCTTGCTTTTTCCAGCTCTTCAATATTTTCTTTAGCGGATGTTTCAATATACTTCGTACGAAGTATGGAGCTCAGGGTCATGCTTATTATATTCAATGTGTCAAGCAGATCACCTTCAAGGCTCTTGGCATTCAGTGCGATAAGATAATGATAGAGAAAATAAGATTCGCCATTTTTGTCCTTAAGCTTGTAACGGTATCCTGCACCGGATGCCGAGTATTGTGAAATACCCTTATCAATTAAATATTCATCTGTCTCTTCCGCTATCACAGTTCTGTACAATCCCACCTTCTTAAACATCGGATACCTGTCAACTTTCACTTCGTAATTTTTTTCTATAAGATCAACCTCACCTTTCTGCTCCAGTAATATATAGGCATCCTTACCCTCATTAAGCTTCCATAATCTTCCGCCGATAATTTTTATTTCTTCATTCTTGATAATTTGTTCTAAAACATACCCTAAGAGCTCGTCTTCATTGACGATCTTCGGTGCTTCTTTGATAATGTTTTCTAAAGTCCGGTATAATTCTTTTTGTTCCATATTCTAAATTTTTTTTAGATCTGTAGAGTCTAGTTTTTTAATTTTTCTTTCAAATTTATGCTTATTCCTTTCAAAATAAATTTCACCCAGCTCAGCCCCCACAACGAAAATTACTGATAAATAATAAATATAAAAAATACTGATAACAATGGTTGCATACGCCCCGTATATTTTTCCGAAATTTGCAATCCTAAGTATGTAAATTGAAAATACAAACTTTAAAGCTTCAAAGAATATCGTTGAAACGAATGAAGAGTACAGAACAATTCGTTTGTTGAATTTCCAGTGAGGCACCAAAGCATAAAGCACATAGAATAATCCGAATGAGATGATAAAGCCGATCAGCATCGGAATAATTTTTTCAAATAGTGTGAGCGTTATTAACTCTCCGAATATTCCCTGGGAATATTCTTCAAATATCTGAACAGATGAAGTTATAGCCATAGACAGCAGAAATAAAACAACACTGATTATGACCAGCACAAAATCCCTAAGCTTTCCAATGAAATAATTCAGCTCTGATTCTACACGATAAATCCTTCTGAGAACTTCTCTCATTGTGCTGAACAATCCGCTTACTGTCCAGAATAAACCTGCCAGTCCGATTGCACCGGTAAGAAATGCATTTGTAGATAATTCTCTTGTTCTCGCCGTTAATTCATAAATGAATCTATCTTTATATTGTCCGGGAAGCGGCACCATGTTGTTAAGATAATTTACGACCCGCGACTGCACTGTATCACTGTCCAGATATACCCCTAGAATTGTCAGAAGTATAAGTGTGAACGGAATTACGCATATCAGCATGTTAAAAGAAATTCCTGATGATAATATCCATATATGATCGTTATCAAATTTCGTCAGCAGTGCATCAATGTAGAAATATAAGGTCTTGTAAATTTTCAGGTTTGTAATCTTGTGAAGTAATTTCTTCATTCTTCACCCGAGCTTCCCGATTTTTCTTTCAATTCCTGATAAAAAATTTTCGTCGAAGATTATTTCCAGCACTTTCAAAATCAGATCACTTGTATTTACGTCCTCCGAGATGTGCTTAATATTTCTTCTCACATATTTGTATGCATATTCGCTGCCTTTGCCGCTTTTCAGAGGCCGGAGAAAATCAATTCCCTGACATGCACATAAAACTTCAATCCCTATAACCTTCTTAACATTATTGATTACATCATAACATTTTCGCACGCTTACCGAGCCCATCGAATTATGATCTTCCTGATTTGCACTGGTGGGAATAGAATCAACCGAAGCCGGATGACACAGAACTTTATTCTCGCTTACAATAGCTGCGGCGGTATACTGTGCGATCATAAGACCCGAATTCAATCCGGCCTTTTCTTCATCAACAAGAAATCTGGGAAGACCACTCAGATTTCCGTCAATTAATCTCGCTACTCTTCTTTCACTTATGCTTCCAAGCTCGCTAACCGCAATTGCAAGAAAATCTCCTATCAGTGCCAGTGGCTCTCCGTGAAAATTTCCACCTTCGAGATGTTTCCCGGATTCGGAAAAGATCAGCGGATTATCAGTAGCAGAATTAATTTCTATTTCTAAAATTTTTTTACAATATTCAATTGTATCTTTCACTGCCCCGTGAACCTGGGGCATGCATCTCAATGAATATGCATCCTGAATCTTACCGCAATTTTTATGTGAAATTAAGATCTCACTTCCTTCAAGAAGCTTCCTCAGATTCTTTGCCGAAGTAATCTGTCCCTTGTGCGGACGCGCCTTTTGAATTTTGTCTGAAAAAGCTTTAACACTTCCTCTCAGTGCATCTAATGATAAGCTGCCGGAAATATCTGCAAGCTTGGATATATATTCAGCATCGTAAACCGATTTACAAAGAAATGCAGACATCATTTGTGTTCCGTTGATCAGTGCAAGTCCTTCCTTTGCCATTAATTTTAACGGTACAATATTATTCTGCTTTAGTGCGGTTTTACTTTCAACAATTTCATTGCTGTACTTGCAAAGACCTTGTCCGGTAATGCATAAAGCAAGGTGTGCAAGGGGAGCCAGATCTCCGGAGCTTCCGACTGATCCCTGCGACGGGATCAGCGGCACTATTCCGGAATTAAAAATTCTTATCATGTGAATTACAAGCTCCAGACGAACTCCTGAATATCCTGATGCAAGCGAATTAATTCTGAAGAGAAGCATGAGGCGTACAATAAAATCAGGAATATACTTTCCAATTCCCGCCGCATGTGAAAGAATTATATTTCTCTGAAGAGTTTCAATATCTTTTTGAGATATCTTTTTATCTTTGAAATCTCCAAAGCCTGTTGTAATTCCGTAAATTACCTCATCGTTCCTTATCCATTTTTCGACCAATTTCCTCGAAGCTTTTATTTTCTTGACTGAGGAAGTGCTTAATGAAATACTCTGATTTGTAATTACAGTTCTTACTGAATTTTCTACGGTGAGATTGTTACCGGTGATAAGAAAATTTCCATTTTGCATGCATTAATATACTAATGAAG
>JBDTWU010000117.1:0-4165 GCA_040006535.1 bacterium
ATGGGAGTCTTGCTTCGCAGGTCCTGGGATTTACAAATATTGATAATAAAGGTCAGACCGGAATTGAGCTCTCAATGAATAATGAGCTCGAAGGCAAAGAAGGTTTTATTATTATGCAGCGAGACGGCCGCGGAAACAACCGGCCTTCACTGGAATTTCCCAGAAAGGATTCAGAAAACGGAAACAATATAGTTTTAACTTTAGACATTAATATACAGAGATTTGCAGAGGAAGAACTTGCAGCAGGTGTTAAGAATTTTTCTGCAGACGGAGGAAAAGTTATTGTTGAATCTGTGAAGACCGGAGAGATTCTGGCAATGACTTCCTATCCTACTTTCGATCCTAATAATATTTCAACTTCCGACACGAACGGCATGAAAAACGCCGTGATATCAGATATATATGAACCCGGATCGACTTTTAAAATTATTGCAGCAGCAGCTTCGCTGGAAGAAAAAATTGAAGACAGGAATTCGGTCATCTCAACTGAAAACCTTAATGAAATTAAAGGACTAAAAATTTCCGATGTTCACGGATCAACGAGCATGACCTTTCAGCAGGCAGTTGAGCAATCAAGTAATATTGCCTTCAGCAAAATATCACTTAAGATAGGTTCGGAAAGATTTTATAAATACGCCCGTGATTTCGGTATTGGAATATATAGCGGTATAGAATTACCGGGAGAGAACAAGGGAATATTGAAAAGACCGATAGAGTTTTCCGGAGTTACGTTGCCTTATATGTCTATCGGCTACGAGGTACTGATCAATGCCCTGCAGCTGGCAAACGCTTATTCCGCAATAGCAAACAACGGAATGATGATGAAGACATATATAATTAAAAAAGAATTTTCAACAGACGGAAAAATTATTTATGAAAGCAAACCAACAATGATCCGTCAGGTCGTTTCTGAGAATACAGCAAAAACTCTGACATCTCTTTTTACCGGTGTAATTGAACGCGGCACCGGAACAGATGCAAAAATCGAGGGTGTAAATGTTGCCGGAAAAACGGGAACAGCTCAGAGAATTATTAATGGTGAATATTCCAGCAGCTCTCATAACTCTTCTTTTGTCGGATATTTTCCCGCAGAAGATCCGCAGATATTAGTAACCGTAATTTTGAATAACCCCGGGTCAGGTGAGTATTATGGCGGTAAAGTTGCGGCACCGATCTTTCAAAAAATAGCGGGCAGAATAATAAATTTTTCGGGGAAGACAAATATTTCACCTCAAAATTTAATGAACGTGAATTACACTGATAAAAATAATTCTGATAATGTAAAAGATCTGAACGACCAAAAATTATTAATTCCAAATTTACTTAACCTGAGGCTTGAAGATGCAACAGACATTCTTAAAGAAAATAATTTGAGCTATGAGGTAGTGGATTTCAGCACTAAAGTAAAAAATACAGGTGCTTCAAAGATAATTGATTCACAATATCCTTTGCCAAATGAATGGATTTCTTTAATTGACAATCCAAAAATTAAATTAATAATTAAAAGCTCCAATACAGCAGAAGACAGAATGATTAGAGTACCTGATGTTAAAAATCTGAGCTTAAGAAAAGCTATCAACACACTTTTATCGGAAGGATTTGAAGTTGATATCAACGGCAGCGGAAAGATCGTAGAGCAGTCTCCTGCACCGGGCTCAAGCCAGCTGCCAAGATCCAGAATAATTCTTTACTGTAAGAATCAATAAAATGAACGTTTCAGAATTATTAAATATGAGCGGTTTGAATTTACATATTGATACGTCAAAAGATTTTAAGGTGGAAGGAATTGCTTATGATTCCAGACAAGTGAAGCCTGGGTATATATTTTTTGCGATTAAAGGTTTGAAGGATGATGGAAATAAATACGCAAATGATGCTCTGCGAAACGGTGCCAGGCTAATCCTGACAGAAGAAGATTTTAGCAATGAATCTGAAACTGTATTGAAAGTAAAGAATATCCGGAAGCTGATGGCAGCTGTAAGCGGCGGTTTTTATAATGATCCGTCGGCAAAGATCAAATTAATTGGTATTACGGGAACAAACGGAAAAACGACTACATCTTATCTGATAAGGTCTTTACTAACCGATGCGGGATTCAAAGCAGGACTTATAGGAACAATTGATTACGAGCTGGGAAACAGGAAGATCGATTCGACACTTACCACACCTGATTCAATAGAGATGAATATGATGCTGAGTGAAATGGTAAAATCAAAGCTTGAGTTTTGTGTTATGGAAGTTTCGTCAATCGCACTCGCAATGGACAGAGTTTACGGATTAAATTTTGATTCTGCAGTTTTTACGAATCTGACAAGTGAGCATCTTGATTTTCATGGAGAAATTGAAAATTATTTTTCGGCAAAAAGAATATTGTTTAATAGTCTAAGCAATAAGGATCAGGCAATATCAAACGGTGATGATCCATTCGGTCATAGAATTGTTAAAGATTCGGGAGCGAAAAAGTTTTTTTATTCAATGAAAAATGAAAGCGACCTGCGATCTTTCAATGAAAGATTGTCACTTGACGGAGTTGAGTTCGATATTAAATGGAACGGAAAATCTTACAATTTAAAATCAAAACTTTCAGGAAGGTTTAATATTTATAATATACTGGCATCCATATCGACAGTATTACAATATGATATTGACATTCAGCAGATCCAAAAATCTCTTCTTAAATTTAATGAGGTCAACGGGAGATTTAACCGGGTGAAGCTGCCTAACGGAGCGGTTGCTGTCATTGATTATTCTCACACTTCAGACTCTTTAAAAAATGCAATTGATGCAGCCAGAGAGATAGTAAATGAGGAAAATAAGAATGGTAAAGTCATTACGGTATTCGGGTGCGGCGGAAATAAAGATACAATAAAGCGTCCGGTAATGGGAAATTTTGCTTCGAGCTTATCCGATTATTCAATTATTACATCGGATAATCCGAGATTTGAAAATCCGAAGAATATAATTGAAGAAATTATTTCGGGCATAAAAACAAAAGGCAATTACGAAGTAATTGAAAACCGGGATGATGCAATAAAAAGGGGAATAGAAATGAGCAGGGAAGGAGATATTGTTCTTATCTGCGGTAAGGGTCATGAGACCTATCAGGAAGTGAATGGTGTAAAAAATCATTTTAATGATTTTGAAGTGGTAGGAAAATATTCCGGATCAGCAAAATAAATTATGCTTAAGATTGATGATCTTATTTCTGTGAATCATATAGAGAAGATAAATTTTGATAAACTAAAAAAGAAAAAGTTCAAAGGAGTTTCAATTGATTCAAGGAATATAAAAAAAGATGAAATATTTTTTGCAATTAAAGGTGAAAGAACTGACGGTCATGAATATTTAGATGACATTTTCAAAAAAAGCAAAGGTCCTGCAGTTGTAGAGAAGGAATGGTTCAAAAGGAATAAAAGCCGGTTTAAGAATAAGATATTATTTATTGTTAACGATTCAATTATAGCTTTAGGTGAGTTCGCAAAAATTCATAAAAAAAATTTTAACATACCGGTTCTTTGTATCGGGGGAAGCAACGGAAAAACATCGACCAAAGATCTGACGGCAGCTGTTCTTTCACAGAAATTTAAAGTATTAAAGACTGAAGGCAATTTCAATAATCACATCGGATTGCCGCTTACGTTGCTGAGACTTAATGAAAAACATAACTTTTGCGTGCTTGAGGCAGGCAGTAACCATTTTAATGAAATAAAATATTTATGCGGGATAGCCGAACCGGATTACGGTCTTATCACTAATATCGGCAAAGAGCATCTTGAGTTCTTTAAAAATTTAAAAGGTGTTGCAAAAGCGGAGTTTGAATTGTACGATTACTTAAAGAAAAAGAAAAGCGGAATTTTATTTTTCAATTTAGACGATCAGTTCATTAAGAATTATTTAAAAGGAATAAATTATGAAAAAAAATTTTCTTATTCTTACCAGCATAGTGCGGATGTCAAAGGAAGATTTAAAGGTTATAATCAGGATTTTGAACCCGAAATCGAAATCACTTACGGTCAAAAAAAAATTGAAACGTGGATTTCCACGTTCGGCAGGCACTCGGTTCACAACGGGTTAGCTGCTGCGGCTGCGGGTTTGTACTTTAAAGTAAGTGAAAGAAAAATCAGGGAGGCACTACAAAACTTTAAGCCTGCTTGAAAGGCATTCA
>JBDTWU010000118.1:0-4170 GCA_040006535.1 bacterium
TTTATCTTCATTATTTTCGGGGTTATGAATGACGCCTTCCGTTTTTATCAAGCCTTCCAGAACCCTGAGCTCGTTATTATTTTTTTCTACAATAAGGCCTGCTTTAAAATTCTCAATTAAAATTTCCTTAATAACATCTAAATATTCATTCATTCCAAATGAAAATATCTGAAGAGAAAACTTATCATCAAACTTATCAATGATCAGTCCGGGTAAAAAATCACTTTCACTATTTACCATTCTGTAAATATTTCTTGAAGGGATTAATTTTTTCCGTAGCGAATTAGCAAGACTGATCCTCTTAAATATAAATGCTTTACCGATCTCTTCATCTTTGTCTGTTAAGTGACGGTAAGCTATAAGTGAGTTCTTGTTATAAAATCCTTTTCCTAAAAACTTATTTGAGCTTGTAAACAATTCAACAACTTCTCCGTTCCTGTTCACATCTTCCATCTTATCAATCTCATTGCTGAAAATCCATTGATGACCAAGCAACAGTCTCCGCTCTTCGTTCTTTTTTAAAATTATTCGAGGCATAATTAAATATTGAGTATTGAGTATTATGTATTAAGTAAAAAGAATAACTTTTAACTGCTAATTGATAACTGCTTGCCAACTTTTTCGAATTATTGTACACTACAATTATTTCATTTAGCTTGGTGACATTATCTCCCGTTATATCCGTGACATCATATCCGATTACAAAACTTGATGCATTATTGGAAGTTACCGTAAGCTAAAAAAGGGAGACTCGAAATAAAAACTAAAACTTCATGTAATACATTAAGCAATTATATTAAGTGATACGGCAGCAATAAAAAGACATAGTATCAAAAGAAACAGTGAGGGCATACGCTTTTGCCAGGGGTTATTCACTTTGAAGTGAAAATACTGTGCACTTAACATCAGGAAAGCCATCAAAAGTGCCGGAATTAGAACCAGCGAAGGATACCAGATACCTGCTACAAGCAATGTTGCCAATGCTATTTTAGTTGACCCAACAATCGTGCGTGTCAGATCACTCAGGCCATATTGGTGAAATTCTTTCACGATATTATCGAAACGAAATACCCACACAAAAACAACAGAAGTAGCAACAATGAGTTGCGCAATCACAGAAAAATTTACCATTTTTGTATTTTTTAAATTTCCTTAATCATTTGGCTTTTCAGATTCTGCCCCGTTATTTTTGAGTGATTTCTGGTCTTCACTTTTTTATTACCTGTATGGTTGTGTCATACCGCTGTGTGGTTTATGAGGTCAGTTCACACTTAGGGTAACGCAAATGGGATGAATGAAGTTTTTAAAATAAGGATTACTTGAACACACTTCATTAACCTATTAATGTTTATAGAAACCTTAACTGTTCGTTTACCTCTAAAAGCTCAATTTGCGTTTCTCTTTCTGTTAGATGCCGTTATACTCTGACCCCCGAAGACTGCACAAACTTTGTCCAAAGCAATTTACATCCATTGCTTTGTGCTTTCAAGTGCACAGTTGCCGCATAATAGATGTGAATTATTTGTAAGTTATTTTGACTCGTCTGAAAAATACTTGCAATTTTTTTGAAAAATCTCTTTTGCGTATACAGAATTATTGTTAATCCCTATAGTTGCAATAAGCTGGAAGTATTAATAAAATTATGAATTGAATTGCTTTTACTGAACATTGTTGTATCTTTGCAAAAAAATAATTCAATTATTTTTAGTCAAGAAAATTTAAAATCGCATGTTAAAAAAATTTAAAATACTCGAATTAATAATTCTTGCAACCATAATAGCTACAATTTTTATATCTGAGTACTATTATCTTGTTTTGGATAATCCCATGAGGGCAATATTTATTGGATTATGGCCGCCAACTATGATTGGATTATTAATTTATATTAACCTGAAAAAAAATCAATAAGTGTATGAATAATCTTGACATTATTATATTAACAGTTATTGTTTCAATTTCATTTTTTTTATTTATCGTTCTATCGATTAAGGAATTTAATAAGATAAGTGAAAACCCTCAGCAATCTGGGAAAAAAACGAACCCTCCCACAATAGATTAGTTCAATAGTCAAAAGATTATTATTTGAATACTGTGATGTAGCAATTTCCATTTATATCCAATACACATTGCCGGCTCCACTGCAATACTCCTCCCGGATAATAATTGGAAGTTATATAGTTTATCAGGGACAAAACGTTAACTGCTAACTGCTAACTCTATTTCATTCATGCATCTAAAATGTCCCAGCGGACAGTTTTCCCTTCCGATGTGAGTGCAAGGCCGGCAGTTCAGTTTATTGTTTTCAAATACTTTAGAATTATAAAGCTGAGGAAAAAAACCAAATTCTTTTACGGTAGAACCAAACAACGCATTTACTTTTTTCCCCAATGCTTCTGACAAATGAAGTATTGCACTATCATTACATATCACATATTCACAGTTGAAAATAACATTGGCAAGCTCTTTTATATCAAGCTTTCCACACAGGTTTAATATATTCTTACAACTCTTTTCAATATAATCACATATTGATCTGTCCTTTTCTGATGCCTCTCCAATCAGAACTATCCGGACTTTATGCGAATCTTTTTCCCCGGCCGGACTATTCAATTCATTTGATCCGTTCGTAATACCCTTATTTAATTTATTAATATATTCAACGAACTTTGCCTTAGGGTAAGTCTTTGTAAAATGTCTGGACGATGGGGATATTAATATATACTCCTGGGATATATTTTTATTCCTGTCAAAATGAAGATCGGTAACGGAAAAATTATAATCTTTCTCTTCAAGATATTCTGCTAAAGTCAGAAGATATTTTTTGTAAACCGGTATAATCTGTTTAAAAAGATTGAGCTTGAACTTTACAAGTAATAGTTTTTTAAAATTCTCCTTCTTATATCTTCTTATCTTTGAGGAATTAGAATAACTTACAAATACGCTTCTCAAATTCTTGTGAAGGTCCAGGATAAGATCATAATCCCCGCCCTTAATTTGTTTACGCAAACCGGACAAACCTGCAGTCAGATAAATTCTTTTATCAATATTAGGATTGAGTGAGATGATCTCTTCATAATTTGTTTTTGTCAAAAAATGAATTTCAGCTTCCGGAAATTTTTCTTTCAGTTTTTGTAGAAGGGGGAATGATAAAATTATATCTCCTAATGAGGAAAGTCTTATTACCAATATTCTCTTGATAACAGGCAAATAGCTGGTTTGATTAATTCCTGCTTACCGATGCATCAATGAGCTGATGCTCAAATACATCAACTTTTAATTCATCAATAAGATAATCAATAAATTCCGGACCATATTTATTCAGGAAATATGTAATGTTTATTTCCCTTTCCTGAAGTGTGTCGTTGGGAAATACGGAAAGTAAAACTTTCTGAAGCTGGCCTGACAGAACTTCATTTTGCCTGGCCTGTGCATTTGTAAATTTATCTTTAGTCATCTCGAGTGAATCAATAAACTGTTTGTTTCTTTTTTTTAAGGACTCAGTTTGAGTTACATCAATTCTTGACAGCTCTTTTTCGTAGCTGTAAAATACCCCCGTTAATTCGTCTTTCAGATCGGAAAATATCTGGTCTGCACTGACTTCAGATGTGCTTCTGATTAATTTTTTATTTAAATCTTTTTCATAAAACAATTCATTGAACTTCAGATTATGTTTCTCAAGAAAAGTCTTTACTCTGCTTTCTAATATTGTTATTGATGTCCTTGGATAAATCACGGGCATCGGCATATTGAAAAATTTATATACGTCTTTAAACTGAGCAAAGTAAGAAACTTCAGAAGGTCCTCCGATATATGCCACGGTGGGCAGAAGATAATCCTGAGAGATTGGCCGCGTTACAACGTTCCAGCTGAATCTCTCCGGATTGGATTCCAGTATGCTGAACAATTCTTCCTTCGTAAATTTTTGCCGCGAATGCTTCAGCGCGTAAATATCATTTTCCCTGGGCTCAAGCAAATATCTGTTTCCGTCATGAATATAAAAAAGATTTATTGCTTTGGGCTTAACCTGTACTGAATAATTTACTTCAAGCTCCACAGAAGTGTGAATTACTTTTTCACAGACCTGTGGCGAGGTTTCAAGCTCCTTTAAAAAAACAGGCTTAAGGATTTCTTTGATTTCTTTATCTGACGGGTCTATGAAGATCAAACCCC
>JBDTWU010000119.1:0-3795 GCA_040006535.1 bacterium
CCTGTCAGCATAAAGTTCAACACCGTTCCCTTCAGGATCATCGAGGTATATAGCTTCACTGACAAGATGATCAGCAAAACCCTGAAATTTTATTTTGTTATTAAAAAGTCGGAGAAAGACCCTTGCTAATTCCTTTCTATTATGAAACCTTATTGCGAGATGGAATAGTCCGGGAGCTCCTTTAAAATTTATTGCGGCATTCTTATCTTCTGTTAATTTTAATAAGTATGGAGCACTGCCGTCGGAAGAAAGCATGAGAGTGTTATTGACCCTCTCAATTTGTTTCATTCCCAAAAGATTTGAATAGAAATTAATTGCTGAATCCAGATCCCTGACAAGCAGGTCTATACTCTGAACCTTTGAGTTATCCGGAATTTTCATTCTGACCTTAAGTTAGATGTTCAATGACGAGTTAAGAAATCAGTTTAGTGAAAATTGCGGCGCTGTCAATCCCACATTGTTATGAAAAGCTAACTTGCTTATAGTATATTCCACATATTTTATTATGGGAAATGCTGACAATATTTCAGCCACAGATTCATCTGATTCTGCAAATATTGTTGTCCACAGCTTGCCGTCTTCTATTGAAACGGCATAGCTTGAAATGACTCTTTCACTCATTAATGCATTTATAACTTCTCTTTGCTTTGGGATTAGTGAAATAAATTCATTATTGAATGGTATTGGCAGATCGATGTCTACCATGTATTCATAAATTATATTCTTACTCATTATTTTTCCTGAAATTGAATTTAATTTTTATTTTTTTTTAGCCATTCTTCAAATGTAGTCATACCCGGATAAATTTTATTGATATTTTTTATGTCAGCTTCATATCCCTTATCTATAAACCACTGAAACATATCTGCCATCTCGGGACTGTTTTCTCTTACAGCATCAACCGGCACCTCGTTATAATCTACCTGTTTTCCTAAACCTTTTGTAAATGCTTCAGCCATTTGTTTTAATGTGAGCTCATCCCCGGCAATTTCTATTTCCTTTCCCAGGTATTCATCCGGATTATCAAAAACAATTGAGGCAAACGCTCCGATATCATCAACTGCAATCATCTGCAGCTTTGTATCTTCTTTGATTGCCAGATTCAATACTGTTTTACCCTCTGCTTCAGCTGGCTTGAAAAATGTATTGAAGTTTTCCATGAAGAAAACAGGCCGTATGTATGTATATGGTAATCCGAGAGACTTAATATATTTTTCCACATCGAACTTAACTTCAAAGTGCGGTACCTTTGTATTTCTGTCAGCACCTCCTACCGATGAGAATACAAAATGTTTTACACCTGCATTTTTTGCAGCCTCGGCAACTATTTTTGCCTGTTTTAATTCCCCTTCATATCCGTGCTGCCAGAAATTCTGCACACTAAATACTCCATAAACATCTTTCATAGCTTTCTCTATTGAAGATGAATCTGCCATATCTCCGGTTATTAGCTCTGCACCTAGTTTTTTAATTTCCTGCGCTGCCTGTTTACTTTCATCTCTCACCAGTGCTTTTATTTTCCATCCGCCTTTTAATAAATGTCTGGCAACTGCACCACCCTGTTGTCCTGTCGCTCCTGTTACTAAAATAATTTTTTCTGCTTTGTCCATTTTTAATTTTCCTTTTTGTTTGATAATTTTTCAAATAAATTTTTTAGTTTCGGATTATAACTCTCTCCGAATATTTCAAAGCTCGCTTCTTTATTAATCTGATTTTTTATATCTGAATTATCGATTGTTTCCTTGAATGTAACATAACAGTCAAGTGCCTTTCGAGTGGTTTGTATATCAGCTTCTTCAACTTCATAAATACAATCTATTTCTTCCTCTGTTGAGTAGCTTATCTTAAAATGTTTTTGCCTTGAAGCCTGATCTTCAGTTACAGTATAAAAAGCAAGTCTCTTTAAGTAATCATTTTTTTCTTTAAATTTAACAAAAACACTTTTGACGACTGCATGTGCGATGAGATGGTCATGAAATCCGCTGATGCCGTGAACAGGATAGGTGACTATTACATCCGGTTTTATCTTTTCGATTTCTTCCTCTATAACTTTTTCAATTTCCCTGGGATCCATTTCTTTCAATCCGCTGTCAGGCAGATCCAGAACGGTCATTCCGCTTAAATTCAAAACCTTTGCAACATTAAACATCTCTTTATGTCTGACTTCACCCATTTCATCAATGGACAATCCGAATTTATGCCTTTGCTTTGTTGCCCCGCCTTTGGTAAGTGTGAGTAAATAGACTTCATGTCCTTCCCTGATTTGTTTTGACATTGAAGGGGCCGGCCCAAATGACTCGTCGTCGGGATGAGGAAATATATATAGTATCTTCATTGTCTTTTTTAAAAATTAAAAATTTAAAAGTTAATAAAATTATAAATCCTGAATGTTTTAAGATTCTATAGTAAATTAGTTTTCAGATTCAATTATAATTTTTCTGAAAACTGTTAACTGTGACTATTAATTATTAACTGTTTTTTATTGTCCATTCATAAAAAGACTTCAGAAAAGTTTTTAAATGTTCCCGGGTGGGCTCATCTGTCAGATCACCTTTCTCATTGAATTTTTGCTTTGCCAAAGCGACATATACTTCCGGCTTATTCATAGCTATCATATTATCAGCAGCACCCACCTGTCTGAAATGCATCTGTGATCTGATAGTGCCTGACGTTCCTCCTGACACACCCATTATTGCATAAGGTTTTTTAGTTAAGGGCGAGTTTGAAGGAGGTCTTGATGCCCAGTCAATTGCATTCTTCAAAACACCGGTAAAGGAATAATTATATTCAGGGGAAGCAATCAGCAGTGAATTTGCAGCCGCAATTTTTTCCTTAAACAATTTTACAGAATCTGGTGCCCCGGCATTATCAACGTCTTCATTATAAAACGGAATATCATTCAATTCGAATATTTCAATTTCCATTTCATCAGGTTTGAGTTCACTTGCAGCTCTGAGCAATGAGCTATTGTAAGAATGCTTTCTCAGACTTCCCGAAAAACCCAGAACATTTATTTTCTTGTCCATAATTTAATTTTAAATTGATTAATTCATCGGTACTTCTATAAAAAGAACTTCACTGTTTTGAACAGCCGAAATTTCAACATACCCGGTATCATACAATCCAATAGCATCTCTCTTTAAAAGCTTTTCACCGGCAGCTTCTATTTCACCTTCAATTACAAAAATATAAATACCATTAACTTTACTTTTAATATTATATGTAACACTCTTCCCTTTCCCGAGATTGACCATCGAAAAATATGAGTCCTGATTGATCCATAAGCTACCATCTTTATTATCCGGTGAAATTACTGTTACAATTTTATTATTTCTATCTTCCGCAGAGAAAATTTTTTGGTCATATCTCGGAGCTATATTCTTTTCTTTAGGGAAGACCCATATTTGTAAAAGGTTTACAGGATCCAGTTTTGAGTTGTTAAATTCCGAATGAGTCAGTCCGCTTCCGGCTGACATTATCTGGATCTCACCGGCTTTAATAATTTCCTTTGTGCCGGTGCTGTCTTTATGAGCAAGCTCTCCCTTCAAAGGAATAGTAATTATTTCCATATTGTCGTGGGGATGAGTTCCGAATCCCATACCTGCTTCTACAATATCATCATTCAGAACACGCAGTAAACCGAATCTTGTCCTTTCCGGATTATTGTAATTGGCAAAGCTGAATGTGTGATAACTCTTCAGCCAGCCATGATCTGCATATCCTCTTGTATCAGCTCTGTGAACTGTCTTTTTCATTTATTTTTTTTTGTAATTTATCCCGCTGTAAAAAAAACTT
>JBDTWU010000120.1:0-5234 GCA_040006535.1 bacterium
GTAGTCTTTATGGAATCTTCGATAGAAACTGTTGCACCAATAATTCCATTGCCTAATGCATTAATAACTTTTCCAACGACATTTATCTTTCCGGTAGGGCCGGGGTAGGTCGAATTGTCCTTACAACCGGCAGTTGTTAAGAAAAAAGCTATTTGTAAAAAAGAATATATTCTAAAACACAAATGTCTTACATTCATAAGAAATTTCCTTCCCTCGAAGATATTCTTCGATTAATTTTAGTCAATATAGATTTTTTGATAACATTTTAAAACTCTGTTATTTTATTAATAGAAAATTGAAGAAAATTGTATAAACTAATACTACTAACGAACCATAATTTTTAACAACCCCCTGGTTCCCCTGCTTGTCGAGAGTGTCTCAAAACATATATTTAACCACCAAGTCACGAAGAATCGAAGAAAAAAACTTTGAAAATGGAAAATCTTTGGGACTTTGTGGCTTCGTGGTAATATTATCTCCGTAGTTTTGAAAGTTTGTTAATTTAATTATTAATATTGAAATTGTATAACACTTTATATTTAAGTAATTTTAAGATTAACAAAAAATATGCAAGAAGGAGTTATAATATAATGGCAATTATGATAACCACGGAATGTATTAATTGTGGAGCATGTGAGCCTGAATGCCCGAATACTGCTATTTATGAAGGCGGAGCCAACTGGGTATTGTCAGGGAAATCATACGGGGAAGGAGATCCTGCTCCGTCAGGAGCTAATGGTTTTTATTCAAGCGAATACTTTTATATATCACCCGATAAATGTACTGAATGTGTTGGTTTCCATGACGAGCCTCAATGTGCTGCGGTATGCCCGGTTGATTGCTGTATACCTGATCCGATGCATGTCGAAGACAAAGAAACTTTATTGAAAAGAAAAGAAGAACTGGATGTAGAAGGCAGATAATAATTTATTTAGTCTGTGAGAAACGATTGTGCTAAAATTAATCGGTTTTTTTTCCCAAAAGTGAATTGTCAGAATCTGTATCTGATACATTTTTTATGGTCTGCAAATTATCATCTCCCTCATCTCTGACAGAATTTTCATCATCATTCATTATGTAATCACCTGCAGGGACAGGTTTTATTTCTTTTTTGAATATTTTTTGGTAACCGAATAATATCAGCAAAAACCCTGCTGTTACAGCAACGTCAGCTATATTGAATATCGGCCATGAATAAATGGTCTTACCAAATATTGTAAAGTTGGGAAAATCAAAATGAAGAAAATCGACTACACGTCCGTAAAAATAAGGCGCATAACCATATATCTTTCCGTAAAATACACGGTCAGTTAAATTCCCTACAGCACCGCCTAATATAAATGCCAGGGCAAGACGCAGTAATAATCCATCCCTCCGGTTTTTATAAAGAAAGAAAAAAAGTAATATCGTTGCGAAGATTGTGAACAGCGATAAAAAAAGCTTGCCTCCGATCTGCAGACCAAAAGCCATTCCGGGATTTTCTATATAAGTGATTTTAAAAAAATCACCTAAAATATTTATTGAAGACTGGTAAGGTATGCCCTTAAAATCTATTCCTAATTTCGGTATAGAGATCCCCTTCACAAAAAGTTTTGTCGCCTGGTCAAATATTACAATAAAAAGAGTTACAATTAAAACTTTCAATATGATGTTAACCTCTTAGATTTTTACATTCGATACAATGTTGTGTAATCGGAACAAGTTCAAGTCTTTCCTTTACTATCAGAGGACAACTTCTGCATAAATTTTTTGGCTCATCTTTACAGTCAATACAAATTCCATATGTGCCCTGGTCTATCCTCATAAGAGCTTCCTGCAGATAACCGAGATATTTCTCATCTCTCTGAACGAACAGATAATTCTTTTCCCTTTCCATTTCATCAGTACCTTGTTCAGCCATATGTGATGAATATGTTAGATTGTCGCCTTTATATTCTCCTGAATCCTTATCTACAAGTGAATCCATATTTGCTTTGGCGCTTTCAAAAATAGCTTTTCTTTCAAGAAGTATTATATCTCTGAAATGCTTCAGTTCGGATTTGGAATAACGAACTTTTTTATTCGGTTTATATTTCTTTGTTTTTCTTTCTATTGTTTTCAAAGCTGCTTCCGGCATGGGTTTATTGGCTAATATTGATTTAAGAGTTTTACCGGTTGTATTTACTTTCTTTGGGGTCTTTACATTTGAACTTTTTTCCTGGCTTAAATTATTCTGACTTTCTTTTTTATTATTCAATTTCTTCCCGTTGTCAACATCTATTTTTTGAATTTTCAACTTTTGTTTTTGGGATTTTACTTGTTTGACAGAGTCAGACTTAACAGAGTTTGATTTAATTGAGGTCTGTTTTTTTGGTAATTTCATGGTCTTTATTTTTGCCATTTTTCTACTCCCGTAAATATTTATATGTTTTGATTAATTTATTTTTTTTAGATAAAGCTCAAATGGTTCACCGTTAATATCTGTTTTCATAAAATCATAATCATGGCCGTTTGCACCTTCTATATTCTCACTAAATGTTTCAGATTTTAAATATTCTAAATTTTTATTTAAAATTGAGTTTATATTGTCTGTCGTCTTAAAATATATTTTAACTTTATCGCTTACATCAAAATTATTTGTTCTTCTGTAATTCTGGATACGGTTTACAAATTCCCTTACTATGCCTTCCTCTATTAATGTATCATCAAGTTTTGTATCAAGTGCAATTGTCTGATCTTCAAAAGTGTCCACTATCCAGCCTTCTATGTTGTTAGTATATATTTCAATGTCTTCCTTTGCAAAGTCAAATCCTTTGAAACTTAATTTTCCTGTTTTCTCAATCTCCGAGATCTGAACCGCCGTAAAATCATTTATGATCTGTTGAACGGCTTTTACATTTTTTCCGAACTTTGGTCCGATCGATTTAAAATTCGGTTTAGACTTCTTTACAATGATATCCGAATCACCCTCAATGAAATTAAGCTCTCTGACATTCACTTCCTCAAGGATAATATCTTTTACATTCCGGATTTTAATTTTGTCTTCTTCATTAAGCACCGGAATTAGAATCTGCCTTAATGGCTGTCTTATCTTAAGATTATTCTTCACTCTTATTGAACGCACCAGATAAACAATACTCTGTGCAATTTTCATTTCATCTTCAAGAAAGGTATTGATGGAAGTTTCATCAACTGAAGAAAATTCGGTCAGATGTATTGAAGTACCGGAATCCGTGAGTGTCATGTACATCTTATCCGTAAGAAAAGGTGAAAAGGGAGCAATTAATTTTAATAATTCAGTTATCACTTCATATAAGGTCTGATATCCTGACAGTCGTTCAGTATCATTTGCCGGATTTCTCAATCGTTTCCGGTTCCGCCTTACGTACCAGTTTGATAATTCATCAATGGTAAAATCATATAATATTCGGGAAGCTTTCGTAATATCATAATTATCCATTAATTCAAAATATTTTTTCCTGACCGAATTGAATTTTGATAAAATCCATCTGTCGATCACAGATCTCTCTTCAGGCCTGGTTTTTTCACCGGGATCATAACTGAAACCGGTAATGTTGGAATAGATTATAAAAAACCGGACAATGTTAATTAATGTATCAAAAAATTTATTCTGAATTTCAATAAGATCGTCCTCATTGAAAAGCTTTGAATTACCAATGGGTGAAGAGGAGATCATGTACCATCTCAACACATCTGCACCGTATCTTTCCATCATCTCAAAGGGGTTAACAATGTTTCCGAGTGATTTGCTCATCTTCTTGCCGTTCTTATCCAGGATATGCCCGTTTACAATTACATTCCTGAAAGCCGGTTTATCAAATAAAAATGTACCGATAGCATGCATAGTATAAAACCAGCCTCTTGTCTGGTCTACACCTTCTGCAATAAAATCTGCCGGATAATTATTTTCGAATAATTCTTTATTTTCGAAAGGATAATGATGCTGAGCAAAGGGGACACATCCACTGTCAAACCAAACATCCGCAAGTTCATTAACTCTTTTCATATCCTTGCCATCTTTCGACTTAATAATTATTTCATCGATATATGGCTTATGTAAGTCAAAGCTTTTTTCATCTGTATAAACCTTATCAAAATTAACTGATCTCTTCTTCAATTCCTCTATGCTGCCAATACATTCGAAATATTCTTTTCCTGATTCATCGGTGTATTGCCACACCGGTAAAGGTGTTCCCCAAAACCGGTTTCTGGATAATGCCCAATCTCTGTTTTCTTCAAGCCATTTTCCAAACCTGCCTGTTCAGAATGACTCCGGATGCCATTGAACTTCCTTATTCATATCTACCATTTTTTGCTTATAGTCTGTAGTTTTTATAAACCATGAGTCAGTTGCATAATACATAAGGGGCACATGATGTCTCCAGCAATGCGGATATGAATGAACAAACATTTCTTTTCGATATAGTCTTCCGGCACTTTTTAAATCCTTAATAATATCCGCATCGGCTTCTTTAAAATTCTTTCCCTTATAGGGATCGATACTGTCAATGAATAACCCGTTCTTACCTACTGCTTTAAAAAGAGGGAGATCATATTTTAATCCGATCTGATAATCATCCTCTCCGAACGCAGGCGCAATGTGTACTATTCCCGTACCGTCTTCCATCGTTACAAAATCACCGAGTGTAACATAAAATGCTTTCTTATCCTCTTTCAGGAAATCAAACAATCTCTCATATTCTGTTAGCTCAAATTCTTTTCCTGTAAACTCTTTTTCAATTGTGAATTCATCTTTAATTGAATCCAATCTGGCTTTGGCCAGTATCAGATTTTCTTCTTTATCTGTTTTAATTTTAACATACACAGATTCAGGATTGACTGCAAGAGCTGCATTAGATGGAAGAGTCCATGGCGTCGTTGTCCATACTAAAAAATCGGATCCCGTATTTTCACCGGATGTAATTTTAAATTTAACATAAACTGAAGGATCTTTCAGGTCTTCATATCCCTGAGCAACTTCGTGAGATGAAAGAGGGGATTCACATGTCGGACAGAAGGGTAAGATTTTAAAACCTTTATAAATTAAACCGGCATCAAAAAATTTCTTTATTGCCCACCAGACCGATTCAATATATTCATTGTGATAAGTTACATAAGGATCGCTAAGGTTAATCCAGTAACCCATTCTTCTTGTAAGATCTTCCCATTCCTTAAGATACTTAAAAATAGAATCTTTACATGCCTGATTAAAAGCTATACTTCCAAAATTTTCA
>JBDTWU010000121.1:0-7726 GCA_040006535.1 bacterium
GTTAATAGTTAATAGTTAATAGTTAATAGTTAATAGTTAATAGTTAATAGTTAATAGTTAATGGTTAATTATAGTTAGTTTAATATTTTGTTCAGTAGATTAGTAAGGTATTTTAGATTAGTATTAGGAGTTTATGTAAGTAGTCAAAGCTGATAATTAAAATTATCAATATGAAAGAGATAATCATTCGCTATAAATCATTTGATTTTGCAGTAAGAACGATAAAATTGAGTAAGTTTTTAAGAGAGAAGAAAAAGGAATATGTTCTTTCAAAACAAATCCTCACATCAGGTGCATCAAATAGGTGCCAACATTGAGGAAGCTACAGGGGGTGTTTCTAAATCCGATTTCAAGAATAAACTATCAAATTCATATAAAGAAGCTAGAAAACTCATTACTAGTTAAAGCTAATTCACAAAACAAATTATATAAATTACAAAATGTTTTTGTCATTGGAAAAAGATTGTATAGAAATTCAAAAAATTCTTTATACTATTATAAAAAATCTAGATAAGATCTGATTTTCACTATTAACTATTAACTATTAACTATTAACGAGTAACTATTAACTAGTAAGGTATTCCGTCAGCAGCCGGTGGTTTTGTTTTTCCAATGAACCCGATTAAAACGAGAATAGTAATTAAGTAAGGCAGCATCTGGATCAGCTGTGAAGGAAGATCAGTTCCGGAAATCTGGACTGCGATTTCCAGAGCTTCGAATGCTGAGAATAACAGGCATGCAAAGAAAATATTTAAGGGTTTCCATTTTCCTATAATCATAGCGGCGAGCGCGATGTATCCCCGGCCCGCGATCATGCCGTCAGAATAGCTGTTTTGATTTGAGGCAAGCCATATCCCGGCAAGTGCGCTTAAAAAACCACTGATGAGAATACCGTACAGTTTATATTTTCTGACATTGATTCCGAGACTTTCTGCTGCCCAGGGATTTTCTCCGGAGGAACGCAATCGCAAACCGAATTTTGTCTTGTATAGAATAAACACCGATAAAAAAATTAATGCAAAACAAAAGACCGTAATATAATCGGAAAATACAATTCCTAAAAAGGGAATGGACTGTAAAAATTTTAAATCCGGAAGCCCTTCAAACCTTTCAGTATTACTTGAGCTCTTGAATACCAGAACCAGTAAAAATTTTGTAATACCCGCTATTAATAAATTAAATCCAACACCGGTTACAATCTGATTTATTTTTAGCTTTACTGTAAAGAGAGCAAATAAAAAGCTGAATATTATGTTGAACACTATTGCTAAAACAAATCCCAGAGTTATATTATGTGTGATAATAGAAAACAACGCAAAGCTGAATGCGGAAAGATTCATAAAGCCTTCAATGGATATATTGATCACGCCTCCTCTTTCAGAAAAATTCGCCGCACTTGCTCCCAGATAAAAAGGCGTCATTAACCTCAGCACCTGTGCAAAAAAAGTGAATGACATTATGGAAGTAATGAGATCCATTTATATCAGTCCTTTTCTTTGATAATAAAGATTAACCATACGATCAACCGACAAAATTGACAAAATTATTATTCCCTGAACTACAAACATTAATTCCTTTGGTACAATCTGATTTATTGAGAGTCCCCCATAATCGAGCACTGCAAATAGTAACGAAGAAAAAATTATACCGATCGGGTTATTCTTTGCCAGCAGAGCAACAGCTATCGCAGTGAAACCGACATTGTTTGAAAATCCCGCTTCATAAAATCCCTTATATCCGAAAATAAAATTTATTCCTGAAAGAGAGGTAAGTCCCGCGCCTATGAAAAATGCGCTTAGAATTATTTTATTGGTTTTCAGGCCGATGTATCTGGATGCGGTCTTATTAAATCCGACTGCGCGCAGCTTATAACCAAAACTTGTTTTATAGATCAGAACGTATGTAGCAACCGAAATTATTATTGCAATAATGAAAGTTGCGTTTAGTGAGGAGCCGTGGAAGAAAGGAATGAAATCAGAGAATTTGAACAGCATTGAGCTTTCACTGATCTTATGAGTATGCATCGTCGATTTATCAGCCGAATAATCCACAAGAAAATAATTTATCAGAGCGAGTAAAATAAAGTTTAACATGATGGTTGTTATAACTTCACTTACATCTTTTTTTATTTTTATATATGCAGGTATAAGTCCGAATAAACCGCTCACTATAAATCCGCATATAATACATAACAGAAGAAGGACCGGCAGAGGAAGAAATGAAAACTTCAGCGCAACCAGTGCAATCACAAACGCTCCGGCATTCAGCTGACCTTCAGCTCCGATATTAAACAGGGACGCATGAAAACATATTGCCAGACCGCATCCGCATATTATAAGAGGAGTTGCTTTGAATAATGTTTGGCCAATACCATATCCGCTTGCAAAAACTTCATTGAAAATAATTGAAAAAATTTCAATTGGATTTTTATTGATTATCAGAAGGAGAATAAAGGTTACAGCAATAGATCCAATAAGGGATAAGGAAATTGATATTAGATTTATTTTAGTCTTTATGCTCAATGAGTGATTCCGATCATAAGCTTTCCAATTTTATTGTATAAAATATCTATCTTAGAATTTTCACTTATACCCGGTTCATTTTCCTGTGAAAGTTTGAGTTCACCGGATTCAAATGTCCATATGATGCTGCCGTTATATATTACGCTCAGCCGGTCAGACAAGGAAGTAAGTTCATCAAGGTCAGATGAGATCAATAATACTGACTTGCCGCGGTTTCTCTGCTCAATAATTTTAGAATGGATGAAAACTGTTGCATTAATATCAACGCCCCGTGTAGGATGAGAAAATATCAATATGTCGTTGTTAAGATCGACCTCTCTTGCAATGATGACCTTTTGCTGATTTCCCCCGGACAAAGAGCCGAGACTTGCATCAATGTTTGAAACCCTCACATCATAATTTTTAATTACTTCATCTGAGATTTTTCTGTGGTCATTTTCTTTAATGAATTTATTCTTTTCTTTTTTTAAAATAATATTCTCACCAATGGAGAATTCCCTGATCATTCCTTTTCTTATTCTGTCGTCGGGCACCAATGAAATATTCTTTACGGAGGTATTTAATTCACCTTCAAAATTTTTTTCCAAACCTATAATAATATCCACAATTTCACTTTGACCGTTGCCTTCAACACCGCAAATTCCGTGTATCTCCCCGCTTTTTAATTTCAGATTCAGATCATTCAGAACATTTACATTTTCTCTTTTAAGAGATACATTCTTCAGTGAAAGAATCTGTTCTTTGTTTTCATCTGTAATATTTTTTTCCTCTGAAATAATCCTGACAGATTCACCCACGATTGCTTTTCCTAATATTTCAATATTGAGTTTCCCATCCTTATTATCCTCTTCATAAACGACTTTCCCTCTTCTCAGGACTGAGACCCTGTCTGCAATTTGTTTCACTTCGTTGAGCTTGTGCGTGATAAGTATTATAGTTTTCCCTGAGCGCTTAAATTCTTCAAGTATTTTAAAGAACTCTGTAACTTCAACAGGAGATAGTACAGCAGTCGGCTCGTCGAAAATTAAAATTTCTGAATTCCGGTAAAGTAATTTTAATATTTCGACTTTCTGCTCCTGACTGATACTTAACTCAGAGATTTTTTTATGAAGGTCAATTCCAAGGTTGAATTTTTCTATGAGTGCATTTAAAATTTTTTCCGATGCTCCAAAATCAATCTTTATTCCTTTGGTCAATTCATTGCCCAGTATAACATTCTCAATTACAGTAAAATCATCAATTAACATAAAATGCTGATGAACCATACCGATTTTGTTTGCAATGGCATCATGAGGAGATTCAAAACAAATTTCTTTATCAAGTACACGGATCGTTCCGGAATCAGGTTTATATATTCCGAAAAGTATCTTCATCAGTGTAGTCTTGCCAGCGCCGTTTTCGCCGAGGATACAATGCACTGAGTTTTTTTCTATACCAAAAGTTATTTCTTCATTGGCAAAAAAAGTGCCGAACTTTTTTGAAATATTTTTAAATTCTACAGCGTGCAAAAAGATATTTTAGGTTCAGCAATATAAAGTAATATGATCAGAAAAAGATATATTAAAATAAGGAAGGATTGAAAATATATTATGTTGAGTAATTAATGTGATAATTGTGTAACTTTTTGAATAAGTTATGTAATACAATCAAATTGAGTTTTCATATTTTGTATTGCTTAAGTTAATAAATTGTTTACAAATCATTAGTATCAAAATTAATCAGTAAGTATCAGCCGTAATTTAATATGCGCTAATTTGGGGAGTGTATATTAGAATAATCAACAGGCGAAAACCTCTTTGATGCCGGAATATTCAGATGCTTATTGATTTTGTAAATGAATCCTGCCGGGTTATAAACCGGCAGGATTTTTTTATAAGTGAAATTATTTTATGATTTTTGGTAAAAGCAAAATATGTATTAACAGAGGGTAGAATGATATAGGATTTTTTAACTTGGTACAAGAGAAAACTGCCAAAATAAAAACCCGAAAAGTTTTATTAACCAATCCATTTATGGTTAAACTTCGGTTAGTATTTATCAGAGGGTAAATCCAAATATTAATCTTGCATTATTTCTTTCCTGAGAATCTAAAACAAATTGACTGTCCGATAAATTTACCGAGCGTTTAAATGCAGGCAGCTGCGTCAGGTACGTTAAAGCAAAATACCAGCTGTCTTCCCTGTAGCTAACATTCGGACCGAGAAATATTGAAGCGTATTCAATTCCTTTACCGTCAGGAAATTGCGTGCGCTGCTTTGATTCCAGCCCGATTGAAAATTTCGGAGTTATATCATAAGCTAATCCCAGATCAAATTCGAGACCAAGCTCTTTTGCAGTTTTTTCAGGTGCAGGGTTAAATCCCCATTCATATTCAGCAACCATATTAAATGCTGCTATGAATTTTTTTGAAAACTGTTTATCAATTATCAATTTTGTTTCCAGTTCCGCTTCCCGCGTATTAAAGCTAAATTCAATATATGGCGCTAATCCGATTCCGTCTTTGTATTTATTCATAGCCTGATACTTCCATTCGGAAGATATTCCTTCCCATTCAAATTCGGTTTCGTATTTTCCGGTTTTAGAATTTGCTGAAGTAGTATTCCTGAGATTCAGATAAAATGCTGTCTGCAGCTTATCCGTCAATCCAATCTCAAATTCCAGCCTGTGATCAAACCGTGAATAAAAATAATTACGGCCTCCCTGATATGTTGTCCAGACCTCAATGTCTTTACTATTCTTTGCCAGTGTGGAGGATTCATATGTAAAAGTAAAACGCCGGTCATCCGCTAAAGATGAATTTATAAAAATCATTAAAATTAATATTACAATAATATTTCGCATTTCATCTGTTGTTATTTTTGAATTCCTAAATATAATAAATTCTTTGTTAAGATTAAGTCTAAATAAGAATTAAGTAAATTGTTCTTTCAAAATCTTTCATTCCATTCTTCAATTGACATCTCAATCCTCTTTCTGAAGAATATTATTTTTAGAGAAATAGCCCCCATCATAAAAAGACAGGGGCTATTTTTTACGGAAAAATAATTCTGTATGAATTACATGAATATATTATATCATTATGTTTATTTGATCAGATTCATCTTCTTTGTTTCAGTAAAATCTTTTGCACTCAGAGTATATAAATAAATTCCGCTTGAATAGCCGGAGCCGTCAATCTGAGCATTGTAAATTCCTGCTTTCACATATCCGTCAAGGTAAACATCAACAAGCTTCCCTAATACATCATAAATTTTAAGAGTAACATTTCCATCCTTTGGTATATTAAATTTAATGTTCGTTACAGGATTAAAAGGATTTGGAAAATTCTGAGATAATTCATATCTATCAGGTATCTCATTACCCTGCGGATTAATTCCCGTTGTAAGTATCGGATTGGATATTCCCTGCTGTACCTCTGATGTATTTAACGGACCATTGTCTTTAAAAATAACAACCTGGAATTTACAGTTAGCAGCTGCCCAGCCTGCGTCAAGTGTTGTAGTGAAACTTAAGGGATAAACCTGATTATTGTTCCATGTTCCGGAGTTAACGTTATCACCCGAAACTGTATTTACAATATTTCTTACAATCCAGTTATGCACCCATGTAGAGCTTCCGGTACAATAACTGTTTCCGGTTTGGGGATATACGAGATTATCTTCGGTTATTATGAAATTCACTTTATATTGACCGGATAAATTTGTCAGAGCAGTAGCATTAAGATTAACTGTAAGCTGCCTTGATGCAGAATTATAATTTACTGCAGTCGGAGCAATGTTTACAGTAGCTGCCGGACTTTGATAATATCTGTTTTCACCGTCAGTATAAAATGAGCCCCACCCGTTATTATTTCCCAATCTTCTGTCAACTAATCCGGATGGATATCCTGCGAATCCAAGTGCGCTGATAATTCCACTTCCGTTAAATACTCTCCAGGGATCAGTGCCTGCACCGTGATAAGCGAGAATTACAGAATTTGGATAGGCAGTTTTTAAGTTACGAACTTCGTCGTCACCGCATGGACACCACTGACACCAGGTGCCGGTACAATATTCAAGTACAATATTTCTCGGTGCCGGAGTTACGATTAATGTGTTCGCAATAGTATCGTTGGATAAATTTTGATCGGAAGATAAGGAGCTATGTGCCTTGAGGACGTAGGTTCCGTTAGAAGTAAAATTGAAATTACTAAATGTAACAACCTGTGACTGTCCCGCTGCCAGAGCGGTGACAGATTGGGTATTAGTATAACCACCCGGATTTATTGACATAGTGACCTGAAAGGACTGAGTGGAAGTACCAAAATTTTTTACAATTGCTTTAGGGGCTAATGTCTGAGGTGTGATCCCCCATTTCGGCTGAAAAATACTTGTAACGCCGGCATCATTGGAATAAGGTATGCCGATTTTAATATTATCCAGATATAAATTGTTTCCATAGGCTGTTACACCTCTGAATTTTATTTTGTTAGTTCCGTCAGGAAGAATATATTTTTTAGTTGCCCATTGAGAAGAGGTTGGAACAAACAGATCATAAGTCGGTGATCCGGTCGCAAGCGGACCTCCCGGACCTCCCATTATTGTAATAAGCAAATTCCATGTAGTGCCGTTATCAGGTGATGTATATATCTCCAGCCTGTCGATTTCACTTTGTCCCGTAGCATAGGCGTGATCAAACTTAAGTGAATCACCTGAAGTTACGGCAGGAAAAGTGGCGGAGATCAGTTCAAAATTACCGCTGGCATAGTCGTAGAAATCTGCCACTGCACAGGAATTCCCGGTACCATAACCGCTGGCATATGTTGTTCTTATCCAGTTATAATTTGATGTATTGGTGATCTCCCAGCCCTGCGGCGGAAAGGATGTATTTTCAAAATCCTGATTTATATAAACTGTGCCCGTTGCACCTGCAACCTGAATACTGATGACTTGTGTACTGATCAGGAACACCATTATTAAGAAATAGAATTTTGCTGCTGATAATAAAGAAGTACATTTGTTTTTCATTTATAGCTCCTGTCGTTAAATTTTTATTTACTAATTAAACTTTTTGAAATAAATTTAATTGGTCAGTATTACGGGCTTATTCTCCCGGGACAGATTTTAGGTGAAGGCGCAAAGGCTTACCTGCTGGGAAAAGACAAGCATGATAAGGGAACAGTTTGGATGTCGGTGATGTTGGATAAAATAACAGGCATCATTGCA